>JBOGOY010000017.1:0-14224 GCA_050748185.1 Pyrinomonadaceae bacterium | reverse complement strand
GGGTTGCGGCCGAGGTTGAGAAGCGGTGGTGCGGGCCGGCGGAGCGAGAGCCGGTGGCGGGGGACCAAGATGGGCGTTGGAGACGACCAGCACCTGAAGATTACCGTCTGACCGGGGAGTAATTTTAAGCGCTTTGATGTGCTCCCGTGGCTTAACGTCAAGCCACACCGGCTGCCAGATGCCACCGGTCTGCACGTACCAGTTCTGCTTGCCGTGCGGAATTTCTTTGTAGAGCGTCTCGGGAAAACGCGCGCGGTTTTCTTTCTCGTCCATCGGCGGATCGACGACGCGCACCAACAGTTCGTTCGCGCCGGGCCTCAACTTGTCCGTCACGTCGAGTTGAAACGGCGTGTAGCCGCCCTCGTGCTCGCCGACTCTCTGGCCGTTGACGAAGACCTCCGCGAAATAGTCAACCGCGCCGAAGCGTAAGATCGCACGCCGGCCGGCCGTTAACTGCGGAGCGTCAAATTCCATGCGATACCAAGCGACGCCCATGTAATCGCGCAGGTCGGCGAACTGCGCGTTCCAAGAGAGCCCGACGCGCGCGTCGCGCCACCCTTCGGCGCGTGTCGCGTTTTGCGGGTTGAGCATACCTGATGTGTCGGCAAGAAACTTCCAGCCGCGTTCGAGTTTGAGGCTCTGCCCGTGCGCGACCGAGGTCAAGGCAACAAACAGGGCCAACCTGAACAGGCCACGCATGAAGCGCACGCCCTGCCCCGAACGCCGTAATGTTTGCCTCAACTCAAACATAGCCGAATCAGCAGCTTTCAATTTGCGACGAATATGCGGATGCCGTCGCTGGGAGCGCAAGGCTGTTGCCTGCCATGAGCGCGCGAGCGCGAAATCATACTTTCAAATTCACTCAACGTTGAGCGTCAACGAGTCCTCTTGTGCTGACATACGCTTGCAGGCAACAGCCTTGCGCTCCCGGCGGCTACTCCCGCGCTCACCCTTTGCGCTTCACCGTCGGCCTCGGCCTTTTCATACTCGTCGGTTGACCCGCGGGCTCGACGCGCGGCCAGCCGTTGCGGTAGACGATGCGATCGAGCAGCATCACGCGGTTAACTTTGCGATCCCCCCCGATCTCGGTTGTGAGATAGGGCTTATCGACGTCGATCGCGTGGTACGCGATCCAGTCCTGCCCGGCGGCGTCGGTGACGATCGAGTTGTGGCCGGGTGCGATCCACTCGCGGCTGCGGCGCAGGATCGCGCTGTCGGCCGCCCCGGTCGCGTCCTTCAAAGTCTCGAACGGGCCGGTCGCGCTGCGCGAGCGCGCCACCAACGCGGCGTATTTAATCTCTTGCAAAGGGCCGTGACAGCAATTCTCGCCCGAGTAAAAAAGGTAGTACCAGCCATCGCGCGCTGTCACCCACGCGCCTTCGATCAGAGTTTGGAATGGAATACTTTTGTCGGCCCTGATCAACTCGACGGGCTCGGAGCCGGGTTTGAAACTCAGGCGGTCGTCCGACAACTCCTGCACGCGGATGGGCTGGAAGCCCGATCCCCAGTAGAGCAACTTCCGGCCGGTCCGCGGATCGTCGAATGCCATCGGATCGATGTTGACGAACGAGAGGCCGCACTTCAAGGGACGGCCGCTGTCCACGAACGGGCCGCCCGGCGCTTTCGACGTGGCGACGCCGAGACAGAAGACACCCTCTTTGCTCGACTCTTCCCTGAGTTCCTTTTTCAACTTCTCAGCCCCATCTGGGTCGAGGCCGGCCGAGTAGTACATGTAGAACGTGTCGCCACGCTGGTGCACGTCGGGCGCCCAGAAGAGTTGTGTCTGGCTGGCCCAAGCGGGCTTGACCGGCAAAGCGTCGGGCATCCGTTCCCACGCGACCAGTTCGCGCGAGCGCGCGAGTTGGAAGTTGTGCATCCGCCCTTCAACGATGGCCTGCGTGGCGTAGGCGTAAAACCACCCGTCTGTCGCGCGGATGACGGTCGGGTCCGGAAAGTCCGTGTCAAAGACCGGGTTCATGTACAACCGCGCCGCCTCAACCTTGCGTTTCGCGTCCTCGGCCACGCGACGCTGCCCCGCTATTACGTGCGCGCAGGCGAACAGGCCAACCGTGATGACTACGAATTGTCGTGCGATGCGTGAGATCATCCGTCTTGTTTCGTCCGCAAGCGGCAAGCGGACACAACGGGTGATGAGTCCGACTGCCCGCCATTCATCATTCATCATTCCGCATTCATCATTTACTTCACCGTCACCACCCGCACGCCGTCCCAGTTGTTCTCCGAAGAGCCGTAGCCGTAGAGCATCACGTGAAAGCTGCGCGGCAGATTCTTGATCGTCTTCGTCAGGCCGACCTGCGCGGCGTCCGCCGGCGCGTCCGGCGCGTTGATGATAAAGAGGAACTCGTCGCCGCGCCGGACGATGGCGATCACCGGATTCTTAAGCTTGGTCCCCAGCTTGCGGTTGTCGATCCTTTCGCTGCGCCCATCCACCACGGCCCACGCCTCGAAAGTGTTCTCGCTGGTAAAAGCCCACTCGATGCGGTTACGGCCCGACCCGTCGAACAAAATCGTCAGCGTCGCAAAGCCGAGCGGCCCGGCGCCCTCGCCCGGCTCGGGCAGGCGCGGGTTGACCTTCGCGACCCTCGCCTCGACGATGAACCGCTCGCCCGTGAACGTCTCCTTACTGCGGAGGCCGGCGCGCGTCTTGTTCCGACTACGCAGCCGAAGCTGCCCGTCTTTGACTTCGAGTTTCCCGCCCCCGCCGCCGCCCTCGAAATTGAAACGCTCCCACTTCGACTCGTCCACCGCCGCGCCGTCAAAGTCATCCGTCCACTCGACTGTCTGCGGCGGCGCGGGCTGCTGCTGAGCCCACGCGCCCGAGGCGCAGCACATCAGGGCCAGCAGACCGGCCGTCATCGCGCGCCAAATGTTGATGCCTAACACTGTTCTCATACTCCCTGTTGAGACGGCACGACAATCGTTAGACACGAAGAGCACGAGGCAGAAATGAGGAGTGATGAATGATGAATAAAAAGATTATGTCTTTCATTCATCATTCATCATTTCGCATTCATCATTTCCCTCTTTGTGCCCTTCGTAGTTAATCCCGCCGTCCCCAACGCGCGGCCACACAGAACGCTCTCAGAAGCGCACGTCGGCGAGGCGGCGAACCAGTTCGCGCCGCTCGCCCTCCCGGCGTTCTTTCTGCGTGTCGCTCAAGCGCTTGAAAGTCGCCAGCGCCGCCTGCGCCTCAGCCGGGCGTTTGAGGCGGACGTACACGCGGCCAAGCTGATAGTGAGCCTCGGCCAGTTCGGGATCGAGCCGGACGGCCTCCGCGAGGTGCAGGGCAGCCTCGGCCCAGCGCTCCGCCCGGACGTAGAGCTTCGCCAGCGCGAGCCGCGCCGGGGCGAGCGTGGGATCCAATACCACGGCCCGCTCCAGATACTTTTCCGCCTTGGCCGCATCGAAAATGGACTGCTTGAGCATCGCGTCCGCCGCGAGGTAGTAAGGCGCGGCCTGCCCTTCGTCCGCGACGACGGCGCGCTCGTAGAACGCGATGGCCTGCGCGTACTCGCCGCGTTCGACGTGCGCCGCGCCGAGGTAGGCGAGCGCCGGAACCAGTTTCGGGTCGAGTTCGATGGCGCGGCTGAATGACGCGGTCGCGTCGTCGTTTTTGCCGTGGGTGAGTTGCGCGATGCCGAGCGCGAGCCGGAGGCGGGCCGACCGCGGGAACTGCGCGAGCGACTCTTGCAGGCGGATGATCGCGGCGGCCGGGGCCTTCGAGTCGGTCAGCAGCAGGCCGTAACGGAAGTGGTAAGTCTCATTCCGCGGAGCGCGCTGAAGCGCGAGGCGCATCGCCGGGATGGCATTCTCGACGTAGCCGCCCGCTTCGTAGACGTCCGCAAGCGCGGCATAAATCGGCGCAACGTCCAGCCCGCGCGCGACCGCCGCTTCGAGCACCCGCCCGGCGGCGGGCACGTCCCGCTTCCTCAGGTGCGCTCGGGCGAGCGCAATCACCGCGTCAACGCCCGACGGGTCGCCCGCCACGGCCGCCCCCAATTCCGTGCGCGCCTCCTCAATCAGCCCGGCTTCGAGCAGCGCCGCGCCCAGTTCCGCGCGCGATGCCGGCGCTGAAACGGAAGCCGCCAGTGGCCCGACAAGTTGTGCGGCATAGTCGCGGTAAGCTGTCGTCGCGCGCTCTTTCTCGCCGAGGCGTAGGGCGATGACGACGAGGGCGCGGGCGACCTCGGGGTCCGGGGCGAGCGCGTGCGCGCGCCCGAACAATTCGCGCGCGGCGCGCAGCCCCTCGGCCCCGCCCCCCGCAAACCGAATTTGCGCGAGGTTGATGAGTGCGTTTGACTGGGAGGGGTCCAGTTTGAGCGAGGCTTCGAACTCGATGGCGGCTTCGACGCGCCGGCCTTGTCGCAGGAGGATCGCGCCGTAGTTGTTGCGCGCCGAGGCTAGACGCGGCGCTAAGCGCGCGGCGGCGGCAAAGTGCCTTTCGGCTTCTTCCAAATCGCCCGCGCGATCGATTAACACGCCGAGATGCGTATGCGCCGCCAAGTGGTTCGGCTCCGAGGCGAGAGCGCGCCGGAACGCCGCCCGCGCCGCCGCTTCTTCTCCGCGCGCGAGCGCCGCCTCGCCTTCGGCGACTGCCCGTGCGGCCTGAATCCTTCCGGCCGTGTGCTGCCGCATAGTCGTGCCGCCCGAAACGGCGCGGCCCTGTGCAGCGGCGACGGAGTCCATGCCAAAGGCGAGCAGGAGGATCGGCAGCAGAGCATTGACGGTCTTCTGTCTCATTAACTGTATCCCGCAAAGTGGACGCGACCGGATTTAGGGCGGGAAGGACAAGCGGCGCGGAAGAAGTTGCCACATTCTTCGCGCGCCGCTTCCCGCTTCTCAGTCACCTTCCTTAGAACAGGAACCGCGCCCGGAGTTGGGCGATGCGGCGGCTGTTCGGATCGATGTTGGAGATGCCGAAACTACTGCCGGGGTCATTGATGTCACGGGTGTCGGTGTTCGGGAACAGGTATCGTTTCCGGTTGAAGACGTTGAAAGCCTCCACACCCAATTCCAGCGTAAACCGCTCGCCGAACCGCGTCTTCTTCAACACGGAAATATTCTCGTTGCTGAAGCCGGGCAGCCGCACATCGGGGAACGTCGCGGGCGCGTTGCCAAAGAAGATGTTCGGATTGCTGAAGAAGGTGGCATAAGCCGGATTGAGTTGGCCGCTGACTAAGAGCAGCGGCGGTCCATCCGGGAGAGGCGTCAAGGAGAACGCCCCCGGACTTGCGAATCGGTAACTCAGACCACTTTGCTCGTCGCCGGTGGCGATTGGCCGCCCGGTCACGTTCGGACGAAGGCTGCCGCCGAAGCCGGTCACGTCGGAACTCAGAAAGCCGACGCCGCCACGCACGACCCGAAACGGAATGCCCGACTGGTAGCGGTGAATGGCGTTAATCTGGAACCCGCCAAACAGCGCGTCGGTGATCCCCCCCTGATTGAGGAACCGCTTACCCCTTCCAAACGGCAGTTCCAAGATGTAGTTGAACACGACGGCGTGAGTCACGTCGTTAGGCGACACCGCCCGCAAGTTGCGATTGAAAGGATTCTGGATGACGCCGCCGAGCAGTCCATCGCCGAAGAGGTCTTCGGACGCATCAGTGATCAGCTTCGAGAAAGTATAGGAAAGTCCGAACTGGATGCCCTGTGAGAAGCGGCGATCGAGTTTTAAGTTCGCGGCGTGGTAGTCGCTGCGGCCCTCACTCTCAAGCTGGTTCCTGATGTCCCTGTATTGCGGGAACGGGCGGAGCGCGAAGGCGACGGAGCCGTTGAAACCGGGGAAGACGGCATTATTGGAAGTCGGCAGTGTGATGCCGATGCTTTGTGCGTAAGACCGCGCGGCGGTGGCAAAGGCGACGTCGCCCGGCCCCGGATTGGTGACTCTGCCCAACGGCGAATTTAATATTTCCGAGCCGAGCCGGAGGGCGTTGAGCGGCAGCCCGTTAATGCGGTTGAAGTTTGAGCGCAGGCGCGTCCCGCGGTTGCCGTTGTAGCCGATCTGGACGGCAAAGTTATAAGGCAGTTGGCGCTGGAGATCGAGACTCCACTGCACGGTGCGCCCGGTGCGGTAGTCGCCGAAGAAGTCCACGTCGAGGCCGAGATACTGGCCGCGCGGATTCAATGCAACGCGGTCGCGGTAGCTCCGCAGGAAGAGATCGGGATTGGCGTCAGCGCCGCCGTTGATGTTAGGGCCGATCGGCGAGTTGTACCCGACGGTCCCTTCGGTCAGCGTGTTTCTCCCGCCGAACCCGTAGAGCACCGGGGCGTAGTAGATGCCCGCGCCGCCGCGCACTACGGTCTTGTCATTCAGTGAGTAGGCGAATCCGAGGCGCGGGCCGATGTTCGAGTGATCGGGCTCGGCCAGCGTCTCAAAGCGCGCGGGGATGCCGCCGTCCGCGCCGCCGGCATTGACGAGCGCGCCGGGGCGGCCGCCCGCCTCCGGGTTCGGGGTGGCGGGGTCGAAGGTGCGGAAACGATTATCTTCTTCCCGACGCAATCCCGGCAGATCGTAGCGAACGCCCACGTTCACGGTCAGTCGCGGCGTTACTTTAATATCGTCTTGGAAAAAGTAAGACTGCGAGAACTGGCGGTACGTGGGGGCCAACCCTTGAATGCTGTTGAAGGAGAACTCGGTAGCGCCGGTGATCAGACTTGCGATCGGCCAGCCGCCGTTACCCTCATTGTCGCGGGAGGTCTGATTGTTCCTGAAGTTGAACTCGCCGCCCGGGTGAATTAACTGCTGCACGTTGAAGTTCTGGAAGCGCAGGTTCCCACCGAACTTCATCGAGTGGCGGCCCCTGACGTAAGAAACAAAGTCGCTGAACTCGAACGCCCGGTCCCGCAGCGTGTCGCTGAAGAAAGACGAACCGATGCCCTCGGCGGCGCGAGGATCGCGGTTCGAGTCGTAGCCGGGGAAGCTGACTTTCGGGAAGGCCCGATTTTGCGTGTCGAGCGGGGCGAAGCCGAGCGTGGTATTGTCGAACCCTTCGGTCAAGTTCCGGTTGGGGGTAAAGAACCGGGTGAAGCCGAAGTTGAAGTGATTGAGTAGCGTCGGGGTCAGGGTGAAATCATGCTGGACGCGCACGATGTCCGAACGGAAAGGCTGCTCGAAAGCGCTGCCCGAAGGTATCTCTCCGGGAAAGCGCGTAAAGCCGACAAGCCGATCCTGCGTGCGGATCGAGTAGCTGCCAGTCAGGTGCTGCCGATCAGACACGATGAAATTTACTTTGCCGGTGGCGTTCTTCGTGTTCTCCGGCCTCGTGCTCGTCGCGGTGAAGTTGCGGAAGACGCCGGGGCGGGTCGCGCGCGGGAAAAATTGCAGAATGTTGAAGCCAACCGGGTCAATGATCGACTGGCCGGCGGCATTCCTGTAAGTACGCAAGTCGTTGTTGGGAATGACTGGGCGGTTTGGCCCCGGGGGTGATGTCGGATCGTAAATCCTGACGGGACCGCCAAAGAACTGATTCACATAGGGGTCGGTAATCAGTTCGCCGAAGTCGCCCACGCGCATCCGATCCGTCGGCACGGTGATGTCCAGAACTTCGGTTTCTTGGAAGTTGAATCCGTTGTAGTTGAAGAAAAAGAACGCGCGATCCTTGCCGCTGATGGTCGTGGGGCCGCCCTCGCCGAAACGCGGCAGGTAGATGGGACCGCCGATGTTGAAGCCGTAATCGTTCTGCCGCAGCGGGCCGCGCTTCGCCGTGTTGGGGTTGGCGTTGCGGAAAAAGCCGTTAGCGTCGAGCGACTCGTCCCGGAAAATCTCGTAAATCTCGCCGTGGAACTCGTTCGTGCCCGACTTGGTCGTGAAGTTGACGACGCCACCTGACGAGTTGCCGAACTCCGCCGAGAAACTGCTGGTCGAGATCGTAAACTCCTGAAAGGCATTCGGGCCGGGCGCGACCACGGAGACGTCGGTGCCGTTTTGTGAGCGGCGCACCGACGCGCCGTCGATCAAAATCTCGGCCCCCAATCCCTGCCCGCCATTGACTCTGAATCTCGACGTGCTCGTCGGGCTGCTGGTGCTCGAGCCTTGATCTGGGTCGGCGCTCGATGTCGACGTCACGCTGCTGTCAAGGAAGATGAACGAGAGCGGGCTGCGGCCGGCCACGTCGCCGCCGATTTGCAGCGGCAACTCTTTAACTTGTCGCTCTGTCACGTTCGTTTGCTGCACGGGCGTCTCGGTCTGAATCACTGGAGCGTCGTTGGCGGTAATCACGACCACATCGCCGACCGCTCCAACTTCGAGCGTGAAGTCGAGGCTGCGCGTCACCTGCACGGCGATCTGCACGCGCTCGGCGTTCGCCGTCTTAAACCCCTGCGCTTCGACCGACACTTGATAGGGGCCGGCCTTGAGTTCGGGCAGGGTGTAAGAGCCCTCGCCCGAGGTCGTCGTCTCGCGCACCT
The DNA here is from genome assembly GCA_050748185.1 of Pyrinomonadaceae bacterium. GTDB lineage: Bacteria > Acidobacteriota > Blastocatellia > Pyrinomonadales > Pyrinomonadaceae > JACCRA01. The sequence continues at coordinate 5,797 of JBOGOY010000017.1, read as the reverse complement.
CGTTGGTTTCGAGGCTGGTCGCGGTGACTTTCGCCTCGGCCACCACTGCCCCGTTCGGGTCCGTCACCGTGCCGGTGAGCGAGCCGCGATCACTCTGACCTAAGGCGGGCGCGGCCCACACTAATGCCAGCGCCAGCAACGTCGCCGGTGCGTACATCTTATGGAATCTCATAACCTCTCCCCAATCTCTTTCACTGAATTTAAGCGCCTGCATCGGAAAGGGTCTACATCCCGTGAACATCTGGCGAGAGAGGCGGTCACGACTGCGTCTCTCGTCAACGGTCAGAGGGCGTTGGCGGGTCGCCAAACGGAGCGCGGCGGGCGAAACGCCGCCCGGCCATGCTTAACACCGATTGTTTGAAAGCGCGGCTGACAGGCCAGACCACCTCGACTCATGCGCCTCGGTCGGATACGTAAACGATTAACTCGGTTGCGCGGCTTATAGCAGCGACCGCATGTGCTTGTCAACACTTTTATGACTCGGGCTCCAAGCATCGGGTTGACCAAGGCGGCGGAGAGGCACGGAGGGCGTGGCAGGGCGCTTCGATAAATCACAAAGGTTTCCGGCGTTTTCAACATTCCCCTTGAGTCACACCCAGCGCATGTCGGGCGCAGATGTCGCGCCGCGAGTCACTGAGCCATGAGAGCAGAACCAATCCGACGTAAACGTTTTACCAGTTCGACCGGGACACGAGGAAAGTTCGCCACTGCCGGCGGCAGAAAGGTGATCAAGCATCTCGGCTTTACTCTTCCGTCTTGGCGCTATCGTCCGCGCGCGCGAGGCCGTCACCGATCCATGTGAGGGCGCGCATCGTCGCGGGGAGGCCGAGGGTGGTGACGCCTAAGATCGCGGCGTGCTTGATCTCTTCGGGCATCAGCCCGGCGGCCAGCGCTTGGCGCAAAGCCGAGTGGGTCGCGCCTTCGAGTCCGGCCCCGATGGCGAGCGCGAGTTTGACGAGGCGTCGCGTCCGCTCGTCGAGCGGCCCGGCTTCATGGCAACGGTCGCCGAGTTGTGTGAACGCCCGCCACACCTCCGGGTAATCTTTCCTGAACTCTTCGACGGGCGGCGGTAGTTTGGCTGGCATCGCGCAATGACCTCACTTGGCAAAAGTTAATTAATCAGCTCGGCGCGCAACTTAGCACAAAGGTCGTCGCGGACTCTTTTCTTTTTTGGCATGGGCGGGAGGATTGACTTGGCGACACGGGCCGGCGAATCATTGGAGCATGAGACGCGCCAACGCTTTTGCCTCTATGCTGCTTTTGCTCATCGCCTCCGTGCCGCTGGCTGTCGCACCGGCTACCACTCTAACTTTGCCGCCGCCCGTGCGCCGCGAGTTTAGAGATGTGTGGGTGGCGACGGTCAGCAACATCGACTGGCCGAGCGCGCCGGGGCTGCCGGTGGAAAGACAGCAGGCGGAACTGATCCGCATTCTCGATCTCACGCGCGAGTTGAACCTGAACGCGATCGTTTTGCAGGTGCGTCCGCAATGTGATGCGCTCTATGCCTCGCGCCTCGAACCGTGGTCCGAATACCTGACGAGCCGGATGGGCGAGCCGCCCCAACCCTTCTATGACCCACTCGCCTTCGCCGTCCGCGAAGCGCACGCGCGCGGCCTCGAACTGCATGCGTGGTTCAACCCTTACCGCGCGCTGCACGCGAGCGCGAAGCGGTCCGCCGCGGCGCGCGCTCACACTTTCACGTCAAGGGACCAACACGCGGTTCACGTCGTCGTTTCGGCGGTGGATCGCAGCGGCAACGAGAGCCGACCCGCGCGCGTCCACAAATAGATGAACGACACCCCGCTGCCACGGCCGCCGGCCGAACTGCTCGACATGGCAAACGCCTATCAGCGCTCGAAGACGCTCTTCGCGCTGGCCGAGTTGGGCGTCCCGACGCTGCTCGCGCGCAGGTCTCTGCCGCTCGCGGAGATCGCCCGCGCGTTGCGGATCGACGCGCTGGCGGCCGATCGATTTCTCAACGCAGGCGTCGCCATCGGCCTGCTCGAACGGGTGGACGGCGAGTTTCGCAACACCGCACTCGCCGAACAGTTCCTCGTCCGTGACAAGCCGGCTTACCTCGGCGACCTGCTCCTCAGGTACGACCGCACCTCCTACGCGCACTGGTCCGAGGTGGTGAACAAGCTCCGCGCGTGGCGGCCGGGCGCAAGCGCCGCCGAGACGCCGCGGGAAGAAGATCAGGGCCACGAATCCCTGCGCGCGCAGCACAACCTCTCGTTCATGACCGGGCACGCGCTCGGCGAGGCTTACGACTTCTCGCGCCACCGGCTGATGCTCGATCTCGGCGGCGGGACCGGCTCGATGTCGCTCGGCGTGTGCGGCGTGTGGCCGCACTTGAGGGCACAGGTGTACGACCTGCCGCCGCTCGCGGAGGTCGCGCGCGAGTTCATTCGCGGGACCAGGGTGGGCGAGCGCGTCGGGGCGCTGGCGGGCGATTTCAAGACAGACGAGTTGCCCGCCGGGTTCGACGTGGCGCTGCTCGCTAATCTCCTCTCGACCGCCAGCGAGGAGACTAATCGCGAACTCTTCCGGTGCATCCACGAACGCCTGCCCGCGGATGGCGCGATCATCCTCAGCGGCTGGCTCCTCGAAGACGATCGCACCGGCCCGCTGCTCCCCGTGCTCTTCTGTCTGGAAGACATTCTGTGGCAGGCGCCCGACGTGGAACGCGCTGCCTCGACTTACCAGCGTTGGCTGGCCGAGGTCGGCTTCGTCGAGATCGAGCACGCGGCTTACTGCCCGCCGACCAGCATGATCGTGGGCCGCAAACGGGCGGGGTGAAGGGAAAGGGGAAGGGCGAAAGGCGAAAGGCGAAAGGGTCGTGTCTCAGATTTTATGCTGACCGCAATTCGAGCCTTATAAATCGAGGCTTTCACCAACCTCAGCATAAATTGTGAGACACTACCGGCGAAAGGAAAAAGCCCGCGGCGATCTCTTAGCTGTTTCGCCCTTTCCCTTTCCTTCTTCTCTGCCTCTTAGCTGTTTTAGCTATTGACGCCAAATGGATCGAACGCTGTATTCGCCGCTGCCGCCGCTGCTGCTGCTGCTGCTTCTTGCGGCCACACTTTGACGTCGGTGTATAGGTCCAATGCTTGCAGTAGGTCGGCCGCGCGACTGAACCTTTCCGACGGGTCTTTCGCCAGACACTGCTCCACAACGCGCGCCAGTCCTTCGGGAATCTCACGCCCAATCTCGGCGAAAGGTTTCGGTGGTTCCAACAGTTGCGGATAGCGCGCGGCGAGCGGAGCATCCGCCCCTTCGTCGCCGGGGCCGAACGGGCGCTCGCCGGCGAGCAGTTCATAAAGCATAGTGCCGAGGCCGTAAACGTCCGTCGCCGGGGTCAGCGGATCGCGCCGAATCTGCTCGGGCGCGAGGTATTGCGGCGTGCCACTGCGATCGGGCGGGCGGCGCTTGGCCCCCAGTTTCCAGACCACCCCGAAGTCCAGCAGGACGACGCGGCCGCCGCGCGTGACGACGTTCGAAGGCTTCAGATCGCGGTGAATAAGGCCGTGTGAGTGTGCGTGGGCCACGGCCGCGCCGACGTGCTGGACCAGCCGAACGGCGAGGCTCGGCTCGAACGGGCCGTCTTCTTTGAGCGCGTCGCGCAGCGTGCGATCGCCCACGTGTTCGAGCAGCAGATACGGCAATTCAGTCTCATGCTTTTGGTAGATGAGGCGCACGACGCCGGGGTGTTTGAGGCGCGCCAGCGCCGCCCCTTCGGCGCGCAGCAGACGGCGCCACTTAGCGTGGTGGTGGCGGGCGTCGTCCGCCGGGCGCAACCGCTTGCACGCGAGCGGCGTCAACAGGCCGTGGTGCCAGACGGCGAACACGTCCGCGTTCATCCCGCGCGAGATGCGGTAGGCGATGGTGAAGTCGTCGATGCGCGCGCCGGGGCTCGGGTCTTCCATGTGAGAATGCGAGAGGCTTGGTTCGATGCGCGGCAGGCGAGGAATGTACGGGACGCGGTGTGGACGAGGCGTGCGTAGAGGCGGCTAGGCAGACGGGCCGCAACGGGGCCGCCTCCCTTCGCACATGTCTTTAAGTACCCGACTGGCTACCACCCATCGAGCTACCGCCCCCGCCGCCGGGGTTCGACTGGCCCGATGAACCGCCCGGCTGCGACTGTCCTTCTTTGTAACCCTCTTCGCCCGGCCGCGGCGGGTGGCCGTCGCCCGTCGTGGAATGCGTGCTCTGCCCGCCCGTCTGCTTCTGCGGAAATTCGCCCTGACTGCTCTGTTTGTCTGCCATTTGCTTCCGACTCCTTTTACCCTTGGGTGTCGCCCGTTGGTGTACGGGTTGCGTGCGAAATCTCGCATGCGTGAAGACCCACAGCAACTCACGCGCCCCCGACGCGCGCGCACGCAACGCGCTGACAAAATCTTCCGCCCGGCGTGACCTTTTCTTGATAGCGCTCCGCGAATTCGTCGTGCGGCACGTCCCACGGTTTGAGGCGCGTGCGGAAAGGAAGACATGGCACGGACGTGGCGCGTCAACTTGTCGGCCGGCGCGCCACCATCCGCCTGTCCCATTTCGGCATTCGCCACGTAACCTGTACCATTGGTGAACCAAACATGCAGCAAGCGCTGAATCGAAACACGCGCCAGCGGAGCCGGGGTGATCGACGCGAGAGGGCTGGAGACACCAAGCAAGTCGAAGCGGCCTTTCACCCCTAAGCCATGAGAGCCACCTTTTGTGTCTGAGGGGCAGTTCTCTGTGGTTCTCATCTCGCGTGCTTTGATTCAGGGCGGAGGAAGGAACATGGCTGTCGCGCTCGAAGTTGAAGAAAAGTTGCGTGCGTTTTTACGCACGTCTGCTTATGCGTCTCACGGCGGGGTCGTGACCGATCTGGACGGGACAGTGGTCCACGAAGATCAAGGGAGGGTTTACATTCCGCCGCCGGTCGAGTTGGCTCTCAAAGAACTTTACGACCTCGGGCGGCCGCTCATCCTTAATTCGTTGCGCTTCCCGCTGTCGGTGCTCCGCACTTTCGGCAAGGAGTGGTACGGCATCTCGAACGCGCCGATCCCGACCATCTCGATGAACGGCAGCCAACTCGGGTTTGTCGTCAAAAACGATCAAGGTGAGCTTGAGTTTGAAGAGATCACGGCTTTCCCTCTCACGGACGCGGAAATCGAAGAGGCCTTGCGCGGAGTCGGGCAGTTGCTCGCAGGCGGCATCAAAGACGTGCTGGTCTTTTACTACCCGCGCGACTGGCGCATGGGAGAGATCATCTGGACGCCCGTGCCGGAAAATGTGCTCCACGTCAAAGAGAAATACGTCAGCGCTTCAGCCGTCACCGCGGTGGAATTCGCCAAGCTGCGCGAGCAGATGTTCGCGCAGGAAGTGTGCATGATCTTCCTGCTCATCGACGCTCCCGAAGACACGCTGATGGCTTACCAGCACACGAAGCGAAGCAACTTCTTTACCCGCGCGGGGGTGAATAAGCTTTCCGGGACTGAGGCCATGGCGGCGCACCTCGGCGTTGACTTGTCGCACTCGGTAGGCGCGGGCGACACGGAGATGGACAATTTCTTAAGCGGTGTCGGGCTGACCCTCTTGGTCCGTAATCACGAGCTTGCATTTCGGGGCATCCACCAGACGGTCAAGGTTAGAGACTCGTTCGAACAGGGTGACATTTTATTTCGGCTGGCACAGATTCAGAGAGAGCTTTTGGGATGACGAAAACAGACGAACCGGCGAGCTTCGATGTTCGCTCGGCGAGAGACATGGCGCGGCGCGTCATCGAACATCACTTCGGAACCAAACCAAAGCGGATCGT
>JBOGOY010000016.1:8327-14259 GCA_050748185.1 Pyrinomonadaceae bacterium | reverse complement strand
AAAAAGCAGGGCAGAACTAAAGATGACTGCTGCAAGAAGTATCAAAGAGAATCTGCTAATGAGCAGACCTGAAACTTTATTGTTTCCTTCAAGTCTCACGCCTAACACCCTTTGGGCCGGTCAAGGCGTTTCATTGTAACAGAACAACTCACACTGATTGCAGCGCCAATCTCTCCATTATCTATTCGACCCTTTCAGGGCAATGGCATTGAAGTAACCAAGCTGATCAAAAGCTCGAGCTTTGAGAATCAGCAATTTCTGAAATTTTCAAATTTGAGATTTGAGATCACAACATCCTTAATTCAATGCCATTGCCCGTCAGGGTCGGGATTCAATCGCCGATGAGACGGAGGGTGCTGCCCTACGCTATTGAATCCGTCGCTTTCAGCGACAAGGAAGATTTTTCAGACAACCTCTCAAGACTCGCCGACGCGGATGACCACGACCGTCACGTCGTCATGCGGAGGAGTGTCGCCGACGAACGCATCCACCTCCTGAAGGATGGCGTCGCGCATTTCGTTCGCGCCCATGCCGTCGCCGCGTTCGACGACGGCCAGCAGTCGCTCGACGCCGAACTCTTCGCCCGCCGCATTCATCGCCTCCGGGATCCCGTCCGAATAAAACACGACGGTGTCGCCCGACCCGAGCTTGAGTTCTTCGGGCCGCAGGGTGCGATCGAACATTTTGCCGCCCACCAGCCCGAGCCCGAGGCCGGGGGCGCTCAGGAGTTTGAGTGTGCGATCGGATGAACTGGCCCAGATGGCGGGGTTGTGCCCGGCCCGCGCGTAGGTCAGGGTGCGCGTCGCCGGGTCGAGCACGCCGAGGATGAGCGTGACGAAGACCTTGCGCCGGCAGACTTCGTGCAGGTGCGGATTCACTTCCCGCAGGATGGCCGCCGGGTCGCTCTCACGTTCCGCGACCGAAGCGAGCAGCCCCTTCGTCAGCGTCATGTAAAGCGATGCGGGCACGCCCTTGCCCGACACGTCGGCGACGACGATGCCGACGCGCTCGTCGGGCAGCGCAAGAAAATCGTAGAGGTCGCCGCCGACTTCGCGCGCCGGGCGGCAGGCGGCCGAGATGGCGTAGCCGGGAATGGTCGGGGGAACGGCCGGCAACATCCGCTGCTGCGCGTTGTGCGCGACCCCGAACTCCGCGATCAGTCGTTCGCGCTCGGCCCGCTGGCCGGCGGCATTCAAGACCGCCGGCGCGATGGCGAGTTCGTCGTCCTCCTGCGTCCGACGCCCCCACCGAGCGATGACGAGCGAGAGTAAAAAGAAGGCTCCGAGGCCGGCGAAGGCCAGCAAGCCCCCGCGCCTGACGGTCTCAGGCGATTGAATGAAGAGCCCCGCGGCGTCGAGGGCGACGTCCGCCGCGAACCCTGCGGCGACGAGCGTCAGGAAGTCATAACGGTGATAAATCTGATCGGCCGTGACCGCCAGCAGGAAGCCCGTGAAGAGCGCCGCCACGCTGGACGGTTGAGACAAGGCGACTTCGCCGAGCCACAGGCTGCCCACGACGAGGCCGGCGATCCGTGCCACGCGCCAGCCGCCAGAGCGGAGTTGACCGAACAGCGGCACGACGAACCCGTAGATCGTGAACAGGGGGAAGGGCAGGAATTGGAATAGGGCCGACAGCGCCGGCGCGGTCGTGACGAAGTTTTGCGGGCTGATCTCTTCGATGACCACTCTGCCACCGAAAAGCCGGCTTGCCGCCACCACGTAGGGGACGGCCGCCAGAAGGCCGCCGAATAGAAGGCCGACGCCGAGGCGAGCGGCGACCGAGCTTGAAAGGAATCTGCCTCTGAGCAGCGCGGCGAAAGATGCGTAAGCTGCCGGGGTGGAGCGCCGCGCCAGTGCGAGCCCGGCAGCCCAGAGCACCGCGAGCGCGAGCCCGAAGAAAAATGACGGCACCATAAGTTCCACGGCCGCGCTTGCGTTGAGTTGAAACTCCTTGCCCGCCTCGCTGAGAAAAACGTCGCTCAGTAGTTCGGCCTCGTACCCGCCGCCGAAAAATCGGTGAGCAAGGAAAAGCAGGAACGCCGCGCCCAACAGCGCCAGAGCCTGCCAGTAAAAAATCTCACGACGCATCAAGCTGAGGGCAAAGCTGACGAAAGCCGCCAGCACGACCAGCGCGACCGAAGCGATGTTCAGCACGTTGACCACGGTGACGCGGTCGCGGCCGGCCCTGAATTCTTCCGACACGCGCGGGGCGAACGTTGTCCTGATGGACATCTCCGTGAGCATGCGACCGCGCGCGACCCCTTCGGCCGTAAGCTTTAACCCTTCCGCGACCGGGGCGGCGCTCTCCCAGATGAAGCGCGTCTCGCCGCTCTTTTGTGGAGTCTCGGAGACGAGCCTGAAGTTGCCGGCCTCGGCGCCGGCGAGTCGCGCCAGCGCATCCTCCGCGGCCTGTCGCGTCTCTTCGGGCGCGGCGGCGGGAGTTTCCGGCGAAGGCGTCGGCGGGGCGTAGGTGCGAAAGGCGAACCCTATGGGCTGGCCGCTCGCGTTCAATTCGACGCGGACGCGGCGACGCTCGCCGGAAGACTCGACCAGCAGCACGGTCGTGCCGACCGGGGTGACGAAAGGCGATTTCTTCGGAACCCCGACACGTTGCAGGTAAAAATCGCTCTGCTCCCTGTGCTCGGCGTCGAACCACGCTTCCCAGCCCGCGGCGTCGATGCCGTAAAAACGTGCCGCGGCTTCGCGGGCGCGCGCCGTGGCCGCCGCGCGGTCGAGTTGATACGCCCACTTCGCCGAAGAATCGAAGCGTTGCGCCAGCAACAAGAGGGCCGCGTAGCCGAGGGCGGCCAACAGGAGCGGGACTATAAGGCGATGGAGGCTCATCTGATCAGACATCTTTACTCAACAGTGACAAGCGATGGGTGACAAGTGAGAGCGGCGAAGTAGCGAGACTGAACAAACTGGTCCCTCCTATATGCCACGCACACCGAGAAGCGGAGCGCCAGTCAGAACCGCGAGCGGGAGCCTCGCGGTTCTGACCCGTGGCCTCGTGGCTTGTCACTTGTCACTCGTCACTTCGGTAGGTTTCAGATAAACGAGGACGGCGGTCAGATCGTCTTCGGCACCGATCTTTCTATTCCGCCGCGCGCGTTTCTCCAGCGCCTTGTCGAGCGCCGGTTGGAGCGCGCCGCTCGAACGCCCGGAGAAGACTTTCGACGTCCACTCTTCCAACCCCTCTTTGCCGTCGGCCTCGAGGCTTTCGACGATCGCATCGGTGACGAAGAAGACGGCGTCGCCGGGCACGAGTCGCACCTGCGCCGCGCGGAGCACGCAATTCCGCGCGGCGTCTATTGCTGCTGTGCCGGCCGAGGTTTGAATCGCCTGCTCGTCCGGCTCGATGTGGCGGCGACGGGCGGTCCTTTTGCCACGGGCCGGGCCGCCGTCGCCGCCGGGGTTCGGGTCGCGGCTGATTCTCACCTGCGGATAACGACCGGCGCGCGCATACGTCAGTGTCTGCGAGGGCGCGTCAAAGACGGCGTAAACCAGCGCCAGTTCCTGATTCTCTTCGAGCATCGGGGTCAGGCGCTCCTGCAACGAGCAGACGATCTCGGCGGGGGTGTGCTCGGCCACGACGCGCGGCATCAGGAAGCCTTTCGCGTAGGCGATGGTCAGGGCCGCGCCGAGCCCGTAGTTACCCCCCTCGGCCACAAAGACGGCGAGCCTCTGCTCGCCGAGCGTGAACAGATCGTAGAAGTCGCCGCCGACCACGCGCGACGGGTGGCACGCCGCCGCCAGTCCCAGCCCCGACACTTCGGGAAGTTTCTGCGGCAGCAGACGGGTCTGCGCCTCGCGCGCCGCCGAAACTTCCGCTTCCAGTCGCTGGCGCTCGGCCAAGTGTCGAGCGTAAAGCGGGCGCACCTCTTCCTCCCTGTATTCGCGCCCGCGCAGCAGGAAGAAGACCGCGCCGGCGAGCGCGGCCAAAGCGAGGCCCGCGGCGACGTACCCGGCGCGCTGCATCGCGGCCGGGGGCTGCGCGGCGAAGAAGAGGACGTTGAGCAGCAGCGCGGGCGCGGCCGCTCCGATCATGGCCGTCAGCAGGTCGAAGGTGAAAAACAGTAAGAGCAGGATGGCGGTGCGCGCCGCGGCGATCAGCAGCCCCGCGACGAGCGGCGTCGGCTGCTCTTGAAAGACGCTGAGCGCGGTGACGAACGACAGCAAGGCGATGAGAGCGAGCCTGACGCGCGCCGAGCGGAGTCGGCGGCGGCGGAGCAGAAAAGAGAGCGGCAGCAGGAGCCCGAGGCTGGCGATCTGGATGGCGCCGAGGGGCGGCCCCGTCAGCGGCAGCAACCACGGGGCGCTGCCGTAAAAAAGCGTGTAAAAATGTTCGGCGAGCCCCGGCCCGGAAGCAGGGCGGGTGGCCCACGGCAACAGAATCAGGACGCTGGCGAACAGCGACCACCCGCCGACGGCGGTCCCTACCAATAGCGCCCGCGCCACGTTGCGCGCGAAGAACCTGCCGGTGAGCAGCGCGTCCAGCGAGGTCAGCTTGCCGGGGTAGGCTTCGCGCACGTCGCCCTCCCCGCCGCCATACGCGAGCCCCATCGTCATCCCGTAGAGGCCGAAGAAGACGCCGAAGGCAACAAATTGCACCCAATACTGCAAGGCTCCGCCGCCGCCCGCCGTCATCGAGAAAATGTGAAACTGCGATTGCAGGCTGAGGGAGAAAAGCGTTAACGACGCGATGCCGCCGAGCAGGAAACTCCTCGCGTGTGGCACCTCTTTTTGCCACGAGCGCCTGACGTAGCGGAAGAGGCCATAGACGGCGACGACGATAAGCAGGACGACATAGAGGCCGACCGCCACTTTAGGCAGGATGAATCTGTTAACAAAGTTGGTTCGGGCATAAGCCGAGTCGAACTCGGTCATCACGTCCTGCTCGATGACCTTGCCGCCGAGCACCGCCAACGCGATCCGCACCTTGAGGTGCGGTAGTGATGGGTGCGGCAGTTGCCACGTGTAGCGCCGCGTCACGCGGTTGAACATTCTGTCTTCCGATGAAGCCGGTTCCGCGGAGTCCGGGAGCCCGAGCCGCTCCCGCAGCGGGCGGAAAGCTTCCAGCGCCAACTTCTTCGACTCCGCCTCGCCGGGGTCGGCGCTCTCCGCCGAGCGCGAGGGCGTAAAGTCGTAGCCGAGCGGCTGCCCGTCCGGCGTCAACTCGACCTCCAGTGTCTCGCCCAAGTCGGGCGACAGGAAGATGACATCGACGCGGGTCGCGGGCGCGATGCGACTCAGCCGTTCGGCCTCTTCGCCCGTGTGCGTCAGGTAATAATAATAGCGGTCGTTATCTACTCCGACTTTGACGCCGCTGGTCCAGCCGGCTATGTCATAACCGAGCGAGCCGGCATGGTGGGCGGCCGCCCGGACGATTCCCGCGCGGTCGTGCGGGAAGCTGACGTTCGCGCTCGGACTGGTTTTCAAAATCAGGACGCCGCTCGCGAGGTACGCGAGTGGAGCGAGCGCGATCAGGCTGGCCCACAGTAACCAAGTCGTGCGGGACAGTCCTGAAGAGGGAAACAGGCGAGCAACAAGTCTCTTTATCATGGACACTTTGCGCGGTAGTTTTGTTAGAACATCTGGGCGGGTATCATCCACCCTTCTTTGCCGTCTCTGCAATATCTTAGCGGTTCATCCGCCAAATTGTTAATCGGTCTGATCGCTGTTGTTCCCACTGAGGTTCGGCGGCTGTTGCCTGAGAACGTTGTGCTTCCGGCGTCAAAAAATGCAGGGCAACTCATGGATGAATCGCTTAATCGCCGCTCTTTGTCTTCCTCTTAATGGGCGCACGCTTTATCCTGCATCATTGTTGCGGGCCACGGCTGGTGGGCGCGGAAGCTCTCGCCACATTGGTCGAGGGAGAAGCTGTCCGCGGCCCGTTTGATCTTAAATTGTAGGAGTCGCTTACTTGTTGAAAA
>JBOGOY010000016.1:0-8317 GCA_050748185.1 Pyrinomonadaceae bacterium | reverse complement strand
TCGTCGAAGGCGTCTCGTTCCTCTTGCTGCTCGGGGTCGCCATGCCTCTGAAATACTTCGCCGACCTTCCGGTGGCCGTCAAAGCGGTCGGGTGGATTCACGGCCTGCTCTTCGTCCTCTATGTGATCGCCATCGCGGAGGTGAGTATCAAACGGCATTGGTCGTTTGCCCTGATATTCGCCGCGCTGGCCGCGGCGTTCATCCCCTTCGGCACCTTCGTACTCGATACACGATTACGCCGGGAGGAGCAAGCGGCTCGCTCGCCCGCCGCGCTCGGTTGGAAGTGATGCGGCGGGTCAACCAAACCGCGGGTGGCACATTAGATTATGGGCACGATAGGGTGCGAGTGGGTGTATAATCCGCCTCCACTGTCCTTCTTTTCAAATGCAGTCATCTTCCATGCGAGGCGAAGCCGCCGCCATTTCGCCCGACATCCTCGGTTTCGGCGATGTAAATTTTACTTCGGAAGAAAAGAGATGCTCAGACAAAAAAACAAGTGGCTCTTCAGTCTTTTCCTCTGCGCGATGGTGTGTCTCACGTTCCCGGTCAGATGCCGTGCACAGCGAACTCAAAAGCCGGTCCTGCACGGGAAACACTGGATGGCGATCACCGGCAAGCCGCTGGCGGCGACGGCCGGAGCGATTGTTTTTCAAAAAGGGGGCAACGCCGTCGACGCTGCCTGTGCGATGCTCGCCGCGACCGCGACGATGTGGGACACGCTCTCATGGGGCGGCGAGACACAGGCGCTCATCTTCAATCCGAAGACAGGCAAAGTCGTCGGCATCAACGCGCTCGGCGTCGCCCCGACGGGCGCGACCGCCGCATTCTATAAGTCGAAGAAGATGGCCTACCCACCCGAGCACGGGCCGCTGTCAGCCGTCACGCCGGGCACGCCGGGCGGCCTCTTCGTGATGCTCGCCGAGTACGGGAAGCTCAGCTTGAAGGACGTGCTTGAGCCGGCGCTCCAGTTGGCCGACGGCTACCCGATCGAATCTCAGGCCGCCGACGCCATCGAGCGCGAGAAGCGGCGGCTCAAACAGTGGCGCTACTCGCGCGAGGTGATGCTCACGCACCCCGGTGCTCGGCGCGAAGCTCCGGCGGCGGGCGAAATCTTCCGCCAGCCCGATTTGGCCGCGACGCTGCGCCAACTCGTCGAGGCCGAGCAGCAGGCGCTGGCGCGCGGTCAGGGCCGGAAGGAGGCGATCATGGCCGCCTACGACCGCTTCTACAAAGGCGACATCGCGCGGGAGATCGTGCGCGGCGCGCGCGAGGAGGGTGGACTCTTCACGCTCGAAGACCTGAGCAACTGGCAGGTCAGGATCGAGGAGCCGGTGAAGACCACCTACCGGGGCGTCGAGGTTTACAAGCTGACGCACTGGACGCAGGGGCCGGCCATGCTCCAAGCCCTCAACGTGCTGGAGAACTTCGATCTCCGCAACATGGGTTATAACAGTTCGCGCTACATCCATACGCTCTACCAAGCGATGAATCTCGCCTTCGCCGACCGCGACTTCTATTACGGCGACCCGTCTTTCCCGCCCGCCGAGCCGATTCAAGGTTTGCTCTCGAAGGCCTACGCCAAAGAACGCGCCAAGCTCATTAATCGGGAGCGCAACGACCCCGCGGTCAAGCCCGGCGACCCATACCCGTATCAGGGGCAGGCGGCGAACCCCTTCCGTGAATTGTTGGAGAAGTGGCCGCCCCCGCCGCCCGCCGGTCGCGGCTCGGGTTTCAATCAAGATGCCGTCTCGCGCTCGTCTTCGTGGGAGGAGTTTCGGGCATCGTTCTACGCGGGTACGACCTCGGTGCAGGCGGCGGACGCCGAGGGGTGGGTCGTGTCGGTGACGCCGAGTGGGGGGTGGATTCCGGCGGTCATCGCGGGCCGGACGGGTGTCGGGCTCAGCCAGCGCGCACAGAGCTTTGTGCTGGACGCGGCGGAGAACCCCTTTAACGTCATCGAGCCGGGCAAGCGGCCGCGCGTGACGCTCACGCCGACGCTTGCCCTCAAGGACGGCCAGCCCTTCCTTTCATTCGCCGTGCAGGGCGGCGACAGCCAAGACCAGAATCTTCTGCAATTCTTCCTGAACGTGGTTGAGTTCGGGATGAACGTGCAAGAGGCCGCGGAGGCGCCCAACATCAATAGCTTCCAGATGCGTAGCTCTTTCGGGTGGCACGAGTCGCGGCCGGGAAGGCTGCTGCTCGCCGCATCCATGCCGCCGTGGGCGCGCTCGGAACTCCGAAGGATGGGCTACGACCTGACCTTTGAAGAGCGCACGTCGGGGCCGATCAACGCCATTTTCTTCGACCGCGCGCATGGCGTCATGTGGGGCGGCTCAAGCCATCACGGCGATGATTATGGTATCGCTTGGTGACCGCTCACCGGCCCGCGCCGGAGGGAGCCTTTGACGATACAGGGGTCAGGGGCGCGAACGGCGGTCGTCATGATCGTCGCCGCCATACTAGGGGCAGATGGGTTGCTACTCCCCGGCTTCACTGACTTCTGTCCCCGTTGGTTGCCGCCCACAAAAGAGGGGGCGGCGACGTTCCACCTTAATCCCGCCGCCCGACTCACCATCTTGGGGGATGTGCGACCGCGCCAAGCGCCTCGGTTCGCCGGCATTAGTAAGCGGAACAAGATATGGTCGAGACATGATCCTTTCTGGCGGTTTAGGGTCGAACCGACATTACCGGGAGGAAACAAGGTGACGAACGCAGTCTTGCTTCGAAGGAAGGATCAGCGAATCTCTCAACCGCCCAAGGAGATTGAGATTCTGTGGCTCAACGGCGGACTCGGCTGCGACGGCGAATCGGTCGCCATGACCGGGGCCACGCAGCCGAGCGTCGAAGACCTCGTGATGGGCGCCATCCCCGATCTCCCCAAAGTCAAACTCCACAACCCATTCCTCTCTTATGAGAACGGCGACGAGTTCCTGAATCTCTTCCACCGCGCCGCCGAGGGCCGTCTCGCACCTTTCATCCTCGTCGTCGAAGGCTCGATCCCGGACGAGGGGAATAAACGGGAAGGTTACTGGGCGTCGTTCGGCGCGGACGCGGAGACGGGGCAGCCCGTAACGACCTGCGAGTGGGTTGACCGGCTTGCGCCAAAGGCTTGGGCGGTGGTGGCGGTCGGGACGTGCGCGGCTTACGGCGGCATCCACGCCATGCAGGGCAACGTGACGGGCGCGATGGGCCTGCCCGACTATCTCGGCTGGGACTGGAAATCTGCGGCCGGCATCCCTATCGTCAACGTGCCGGGCTGCCCGACCATGCCGGACAACATCACGGAGACTTTCCTCTACCTCCTTTATCAAGCGGCGGGGCGCGCGCCGATGATCCCGCTCGACGACGCGCTGCGCCCCACTTGGCTCTTCGGCGAGACGGTCCACGAGGGCTGCGATCGCGGCGGCTACTACGAGCAGGCGCAGTTCGCCGAAGAGTACGGCTCGCCGAAGTGCATCGTGAAACTCGGCTGCTGGGGGCCGGTCGTCAACTGCAACGTGCCGAAGCGCGGGTGGATGGCCGGGATCGGGGGCTGCCCGAACGTCGGAGGCATCTGCATCGGCTGCACCATGCCGGGCTTCCCAGACAAGTTCATGCCCTTCATGGATCAGCCGCCGGGCTCGCTCCTCTCGTCGCAGGCCGTCGCGACTTACGGGCGGGCCATCCACGCCCTGCGCCGCTTCACGCAGGACTCGCTCAACAAAGAGCCCACGTGGCGGCAGAGGAAAGTGAGCAGTGAGCGATAAGCAGTGAGCGGTAGAAGACAGGTTTTAACTGTTCACTGCTTATCGCTCACTGCTCACTCTTGATGACGATGAAGGCGTTTCATCAAGCGGACGACGCGACCGCATACCTGAACGGCGAGGGGAGCCCCCCGCTGCCCGAAAGTTTGCTGGCGGCGGAGAGCGCGCTCGCGAAGTTGGCGAGCGTCTTCTTCCCGGCCGACGAAACCTTCGAGCAATTCACGGGCGGCCTCCTCTCGAAGTGGAAGGCAAGGCCGGCCGCCGCCGCCGCCGAGTGGCCTGATGTCGTCTCGCGCTACCGCATCCTCGTCGAGCAGATACCGGCGGTCGTCTTCATGGCCTTTTTGGATCAGGGCATCAGCGAGGCCTACGTCAGCCCGCAGATCGAGGCCATGCTCGGCTTCACGCAGGCGGAGTGGCTGAATGACCCCGTGCGCTGGTTCCAGCAGATTCACCCCGACGACAAGTCACGCTGGAGCACGGAGGCCGCGCACACTTTCCTTTCCGGCGAGCCGCTGCGCTCGGTCTACAGGGTGCTCGCGCGCGACGGCCGCGTGGTGTGGTTTCACTGCGAAGTCAGGATGGTGCGCCACGACGACGGCCGCCCATGGTTCATCCACGGCGTCGGGTTCGACATCAGCGAACTCAAGCAAGCCGAGGCGGCGCTCACGCAGGCGCGCGACGGCCTTGAGCTGCGCGTGCGCGAGAGAACGAAGGAGTTGGGCGAGGCGAACGCCGAGTTGCAACAGGAGATCAGTGTGCGCCAGCAGGCCGAGGCCGCCCTGCGCGAAGCGCACGCCGAACTTGAGGGGCGCGTGTCGGAGCGCACGACCGAACTGGCGCGGGCCAACGAAATCCTGCTCACGGAAGTCGGGGAGCGCCGGCGGGCGGAAGACGCGCTGCGTAAAAGCGAAACCATGCTGAGTGGGATTTTCGAGCACGCCCCCGACACCATCGTCGTCATCGACCGCCACGGGCGCATCGAGCGCGTCAACGCGCAGGCCGAGTTGATGTTCGGCTACCAGAGTGATGAACTCCTCGGCCGGCAGATCGAGGAGTTGCTGCCGGAGCGTTTTCGGCGGCGGGAGACGAGTCACCCCGTCGGCTTCCTCGCCGACCCGCACCCGCGCCCGCCGGGGGCCGGCCTTGAGTTGTACGGCCGGCGCAGGGACGGCGGTGAGTTTCCCGTCGAGATCATGCTCAGTCCGGTCGAGGCCGCGTCGGGCAGCATGGTCATCGCGGTCATCCGCGACATCACCCGCCGCAAGCGTGCGGATGCGGCGCTGCGCGAATCGGCCGACCGTTTGCAGACTCTCTCCCGCCGCCTCATCGAAGTACAGGAGGCCGAGCGGCGCAGTCTGGCTCTGGAACTGCACGACGAGTTCGGACAAATTTTGACCGGGCTGAAGCTCACTCTGGAAATGTGCGAGCGACTGCCCGCGGGCGAGGCGCGGGCCTACACACGGCAGGCGCAGGCGCTCGTCAACGACTTGATGGCCCGCGCGCGCAAGATGTCTTTGGACTTGCGCCCCGCGACGCTCGATCATCTGGGCCTGCTGTCGGCTCTGCTGTCGCACATCAAACAGTACGGCGCGCAGACGCAGGTGCGCGTCGAGTTCAAGCACAGCGGTCTGGAGGGGCAGCGTTTCCCCGCCGAAGTCGAGACGGCCAGCTACCGCATCGTGCAGGAGGCTTTGACGAACGTGGCGCGGCACGCCGAATCAAGCGAGGCGACGGTGTTCGTCTGGGCCGACCCGCACGGCCTCACCATTCAGATCGAAGATCAAGGAAAAGGCTTCGACACCGAAACCGCGCTCGCCGCCGGCCACACGAGCGGGCTGGCGGGGATGCGCGAGCGAGCCGCGCTGCTCGGCGGGCATTTCACCATTGAGTCAGGGCCGGGGAAGGGAACTCGACTGACGGCGGAGTTCCACATCGGCGACGACCAGCAAATGCACGGCGGAGAATAGCTGCCGCCCTCGCGCTTTGGCTGTGAACTTAAAGATGACGACCATCGTGTTAGCGGACGACCATCGCATCGTGCGTCAGGGCTTGCGCGCCCTGCTGACGGCGGAGGAGAACTTCAAAGTCATCGGCGAGGCCGACGACGGGCGCGAGGCGCTCGATCTGGTCAGGCGTCTGAAGCCAGACGTGCTGGTGCTCGACTTGATGATGCCCGGCTTGAACGGTCTGGAGGTGGCGCGGCAACTGCACAGACAGTCGCCGAAGGTCGCTATCGTCGTCCTCTCGATGTACGACGACGAGGGGTTCGTGTTGGAGGCTCTCGCCAATGGAGTGTCCGCCTACGTCCTTAAGGACTCGAACTCGTCCGATCTGGTTCAGGCCGTGCGCGAGGTGGCGGCGGGCCGGCGCTACCTCAGCCCGCCGCTCTCCGACCGCGCCATCGAAGCCTACCAGCAGCGGGCGAAAATCGGCACGATAAACAAGCACGAGACGCTCACCACCCGCGAGCGCGAGGTGTTGCAACTCTCGGCCGAGGGCCACACCAACTCAGAGATCGCCGCCCGCCTCGGCATCAGCACGCGCACGGCCGAGACGCACCGCTCTCGCCTCATGCACAAGCTCGGCCTGCACACACAAGCGGACCTCATTCGCTACGCGCTGCGCCGCGGCATCATCCCGATGGAGAACGTCGGTAAACCCTAGGTAGAAAGCCCGAACGCAAAAGACGTAATAATCTGTCCACATAGACTCTTGGAAAGAAAACAAATTTTCACCGACTGCTATCACTTATTAACACTCCATGAACCCGGCAATGAGTTGCACAAAATTGGTGAAGTAACAATTCCGGGCGGGAGCGTGGATTATGTTTTGATCTCAGCAAAAGTAAACGGCGGCAATCGTAAGGTTGTAGATTTTGTGGGAATTGAGTTGCAAACGCTCGACACGACGGGAACGGTCTGGCCGGTACGCCAGCGCTTTCTTGATAAGGCTGGAGTTCCGGTGGATAAGGAGGATGTTGATAGTCCCAAGTCTTATGGAATGAACTGGAAGATGACTGCCAAGACAATTCTTGTCCAACTTCATCACAAAATTAAGACATTCGAGCACGTAGGAAAACACTTTGTTCTAGTGATGCAAGACTGTCTTCTGGACTACATGGAGCGTGAATTTGACTTCACTTGCATCCGTCCAGCACGTAACGGTGACTTGATGCATTTTCACGCTTACGCCCTAAAGCAGGCGAAAGATCATTACTATCTTGAACTGGAAGCAAGAAAGAGCACCGACAGCGACGGAATCTCAGTTTGCTTAGGGCAAAAGGCTGATCCGAAGGTTAAGTTGGCAGAAATAGTTAAGACTTTAGAAAGTGGTCTCTCAAACGATACTCTACTGACGGTCTAAAATCCGTCACCCTCACCCTCCATCTTCTACGTGGTTCCCACCACCAAAAATACGTAGGTTTACGCATCGCGAGTACGTAGGTTTGCGAATAGACGGAACCGTACAAAAGCCGGATACTGCCGCCATTCCGTTATTGCCGCCGCCAACGTCTCCTCGGGCGGCTGAATTATCTGGGCATTTCTAAGGAGTCTCTGTTAGTTCGAGGGATTTTCGGCCCGCGCGGGGGGCGCTTTCTTCCTCGCGAAACTTACCCGATTTCCAGACCGCGTCTGATTCGGCGACGGGAAACCTTTCGGCTAGGCCGACCATGACCGACCTAGCTATTCAAGTTTAGGAAGGAGGCTAGGAGATGGCAGCAGATGCAGTGCCATACGGGCGTGTGACGCAAAAGCCACCGGCCGTTAAAGACATCCACATCGTCTGGATCACAGCCGGACTAGGCTGCGACGGCGACACCGTTTCGATCACGGCGGCGACGCAGCCGAGCGTCGAAGACGTGGTGATGGGCGCGATCCCGGGACTTCCGAAAGTGCACCTGCACAACCCCGTCCTCGCCTATGAGGTCGGCGACGACTTTATGAAGTACTGGTATCAGGCCGAGCAGGGTTTGATCGACCCCTTCGTCCTCGTCGTCGAAGGCTCGATCCCGAACGAGCACCTGAGCGGCGAGGGCTACTGGGCGGCGTTGGGGAACGACCCGATGACCGGGCAGCCGATTCCGACCACCGAGTGGATCGACCGGCTGGCCCCGAAGGCTCTGGCCGTGGTCGCCATCGGCACCTGCGCCACCTACGGCGGCATCCACGCGATGGCCGGCAACGCGACCGGGTGCATGGGCCTCGCCGACTACCTCGGCTGGGACTGGAAATCGAAAGCTGGCATCCCCATCGTCAACGTGCCGGGCTGTCCCGTCCAGCCGGACAATTTTATGGAGACGGTGCTCTACCTGCTCTACCTCGCCGCAGGATTAGCCCCGATGATCCCGCTCGACGAGGCGGGCCGCCCCACTTGGCTCTTCGGCAAGACGGTCCACGAGGGCTGTGACCGCGGGAGCTATTACGAGCAGGGCGACTTCGCCACCGAGTACGGCTCGCCGAAGTGCATCGTGAAACTCGGCTGCTGGGGGCCGGTCGTCAACTGCAACGTGCCGAAGCGCGGGTGGATGGCCGGGATCGGGGGCTGCCCGAACGTCGGAGGCATCTGCATCG
>JBOGOY010000015.1:0-14654 GCA_050748185.1 Pyrinomonadaceae bacterium | reverse complement strand
GAACTGGCCCGCGCCGGCCGCCGCGTCGCGTGGGTGATACGCGACGGCGAATACCTCGCGCGGGTCGTGGACGGCGAGATCGTAATGCTGCGCCAAAATGATGAAAGAAGTAGCGAGTAGATAGTAGCCAGTAGTCAGTAGCAAAGCATGATCATGTGACAGGCATTGCGGTTGTCGCGGCCAACTACTGGCGGAGTCAAGACTACTGGCTACTGACTGCTGACTACTTCGCCCCATTCATCATTCCGCATTCATCATTTTTTACTCCCGCAGCCCTTTGCGTGCGACCGTCTCCATCACTTCGCAAAAACGGTTCAACTCGCCGAGCGTCGTATAGAGGTTGGGCGTGATCCGCAAGCCCTTGAACTCTTCGTGGGCGATGGGCGTGGTGAAGATTCTGTGCCGGCCCATCAGGTAGTTGCCGAGCGCACCGGGATCGACGCCCTCGATCTCGACGGTGCCGATGGCGCACGATTGCCGTTCGTCAAAAGAAGTGTGGAAACGCAGCTTCGGCACGTCCTTCAAACGGTTCATCCAGTGGCGCGCCAGATACCTGAGCCGCGCCTCTTTGCGCGCCGCCCCTAAGCCCTGTTGGAAGAGGATGGCCTCGCCGATCGCGAGTCGCGGGGCGGCCGAGTGGGTTCCCGTCTCCTCGAACTTACGGATGTCCGTCGCCTGTTTCTGCTCCGCCGCCATCAGCGGCCATACCCGCTCGATCTTGTCGCGCTTGACATAGAGCAGCCCCGAGCCCTTCGGCGCGTAGAGCCACTTGTGCAGCGACGAGGCGAAATAGTCGCAGTCGAGGTCAGCTTGTTTGAAAGAGAACTGCGCGAACGAGTGCGCGCCGTCTACGACCGTCTCGATTCCGCGGGCGCGGGCCATCCGGCAGATTTCGCGGACGGGCGTGATCTGGCCGGTGATGTTCACCTGATGCGAGACGAGGATGAGGCGCGTGCGCGGCGTGATGCCCTGCTCGAAGGCCCGCGTAATCTCCGCCGGGTCTGGCGGCGGGATCGGAATCTTGATCGTCTTCAACACGAGGCCTTCGCGCAGCTCGCGCTGGCGCAGCGTGGTCAGCATCCGCGGGTAGTCTTGGGTCGTCGTCAGGATTTCATCGCCGCGCTTGAGGTCGAGGCCGAAGAGCAAGGTTTCGAGCGACTCGGAGGCGTTGCGCGTGATCGCGATCTCTTCACGGTCGCAGCCAAAGAGTTCGGCGAGGCCCGTGCGGATCGTCTCCGACTGCGGCTCAAGGATTTGCCACATCGTATAAGCGGTCGCGTCCTCCTGCTGCCAGATGTAACGGACCAGCGCCTCGGTGACGATCCGGGGCGAAGGCGAGACACCGCCGTTATTCAAATTCACGATCCCGCGCGTGACGGTGAACGCCTGCTGAATCTCGAACCAGAAATCCTCGTCGCGCGCCGCCTCTGCCGGCGTCAGGTGCGCGACGCGCGCCGAAGCGACCGCGACATTTTCGAGCAGCCCGGCGACGGTCGAAGACGAGAGGGCGGCGAGGCCGAGCCCCTTGCTGGCGGATGAGAGAAAGCAGCGGCGACTTTGCGCGATGTGTTGACGGCTGAGTTGGTTCATATGAATTCCTCATCGGTCGGACGAGAGCAAGAGTATGAGGCTAGGTGGAGGCAAGTAAAACTCGACTCCTGTGATGTACTGAAACTTTGCCCAGAGCAAGATCAGTCCCAGCCAGCCGCGCAGCGAGCGCCCCAACTCGTCGGTGTCCGAAGCGGTTAGCCTCACGATGCTTTTCGCGACGAGAGTTTGCCGCACCGTGTAGAGGCCGCGCTTGACCGCCGATTCAACGTTCAACCCTGCTGCCCTCCAGTCGGCGAGCACGAATTCGCCAACCAGTAGTGAATTGGTTTTGCTGGTGAGGGGCACGATCAAAACATCTTGTGAGGTGTGCGGGGCGTTAACGACGACGGCGGTCTGATCTTTGAGCCTGACAAATTTGAGAAAGGGTACTTCACCAAGACTACTTCATTTTTCAAGTAACTCGGCATACACGTCGTCCTCTTCGTTATCCCAGATGGCTTTCAAAGACGACTCGCTCGCCGCCGACCAGAAAGACGCCTCGTCTTCCGCTAACAGAGTTACGAGCACTCTCGTCCCTTCAGGGACTTCGATTTTTTCAAGCGGTACAATTTTGCCTTCGCGCATAACCGCCCACACCGTATGCAGCATTTCTTGTCACCTCACGGCCATTATAATCCAAGTCGCCGACATAGACGCTCAGGGGACGATCGCGATCTCACTCGCGCCCTGCGCCGGCAACTCGAAGCGCAGCCGGCGCGTGTCCCTGTCAAACGACACGTCTTTCACTTCTCGCCCGTCGGCGCGAACTTCCTTCGGCTTAGCGGTGATGCCGATCATCTCGACGAAGCTGAGGAGGCGGCCCCCCTCATAGCCGAGGTTTTTAAGGCGGATCGTGTTTGCGCCCTGCGTGACCTCGGTGATGCGCCAGCCGTTGCGCTGTGTGGCGTAGCCTTCGCCGGAGTCCTGATAAAAACTGCTTTGGCCGGTGCCGCCGCCGGTGGTGGTGGCGACGACGAGGCCGAGCGGGGCGCGCGACATCTCGCCGGTGTGTTGGACCACTGGCTGCATGGGAATGCTCGCACCCGCGCGGACGAAGAGCGGCAGGCGATCGAGGGGCGCGTTTACTTCCTTTGTCGAGTCGCCCGCGTAGCGCTCGCCGGTCCACCAGTCGATCCACTGTTCGCCCTTGCCGGGGAAATAGACGGCGCGCTTCAACGCGCCGGGGCGCGTGACGGGCGCCACCAACAGGTCGGAGCCGATCAGGTACTCGTCTTCGGCGTTGGCCGGCGTGACGTAAGTCCTGAAGGCTTCCGGGTAGTTGAACCACGTCGGGCGCATGACGGGCGCGCCGGTGCGTCCGTGTTCATAAAAGAGCGAATAAATGTAGGGCAACAATTGGTAGCGCAGCTCGATCGTGCGGCGGTTGATCTTCGTGAACTCGTCGCCGAAAGACCACGGCTCGCGGTCCTGTAAATCTTTGCCGACGTGCGAGCGGAAGAAGGGCGTCAGCGCGGCTGCTTGAAGCCAGCGCGTATAAAGCTCCGCGGAGGCGTCGCCGGCAAAGCCGCCCACGTCCGCGCCGACGAACGCGAGGCCGGAGACGCCCATGTTGGTCAGCATCGGGATGGTCAGTTGCAGGTGCGCCCACGTCGGCGCGTTGTCGCCCGTCCAGACGGCCGAGTAGCGTTGGACCCCCGCATAGCCCGCGCGCGTCAGCACGAACGGGCGCTCTTCGGGCCGCAAGTTTTGCAGGCCGTCGAAGGTGGCGCGCGCCATCTGCATTCCATAGACGTTGTGATAACGCGCGTGATCGCCGGGCCGCCCGTCGCCGAAATGCTTGACGGTAAGTGGAAAGGTGCGCTGCGGGTCGTGGTAGATGTCTGGCTGCGCCGGGCGGCCGTCAGGCGGGAAGGTCGCCGGCTCGTTCATGTCGGTCCAGAAACCACTCACGCCTTCGTCCAGATTCTTTTGGAAGAGCGAGCCGAACCACGCGCGCGCTTTCGGGTCGGTGAAGTCGGGGAACGCGCAGAGGCCCGGCCAGACGCTGGCGCGAAACTCTCTGCCGTCGGCGGTCTGGTGGAACATCCCCTGCTCGCGGCCTTTGCGATAGACGGCATAATTCTCGTCAACCTTAATGCCGGGATCGATGATGACGACGGTGCGGAATCCGTCCGCGCGCAGATCCCGCATCAGCTTTGGCGGATCGGGAAAACCTTTGCGGTCCCAAGTGAAGACGCGGAAGCCGTCCATGTAATCGATGTCGAGGTAGAGCACATCCGCCGGAATCCGTCGCTCACGGAAACCGCGCGCGATCTCGCGCACCCTGCTTTCCGGGTAATAGGACCAACGCGACTGCTGATAGCCGAGCGACCATAGCGGCGGCAGCGGCGCACGCCCCGTCAAGAGCGTGTAATCCTCCAACACCTTCTTCGGCGTCCGCTCTTTGCCGCCCGTGAAGACGTAGTAATTCAACTCGCCGCCCGGCGCGCCGAAGGTATAGCGCGCGGGGTCGGTCTGGCCCATGTCGAAATAAGTCCGGTGCGTGTTGTCGAAGAAGACGCCGTAGGCCTTGCCCTGCCGGAGTGCGATGAAGAAGGGGATGGATTGGTAAATGGGATCGAGGCCCGGCGGATAGCCGTAGGTGTCGAAGTTCCACATCACCATCCGCTGGTTGTGCCGCGACAGAGAGTTGAACGCCTTCTCGCCGAAGCCGTAGTACATCTCCAAGTGATCCCGCCGCTTCGATGTCTCGAACGCGCCGTCAGCATCGAGCGAAGTCGGCCACGCCCGGTCGTCCTCGACGATCAACTGTCCGGCCGCGTCATAGACGCTGACCAAAAACGGCCGCCGCGTGATGACGATTTTCGGTCCCTCGACGCGCGTCGTGATCTCTATTCGGTCGCGCACCTCGCGCACCACCGCCGCCACCATCTTCCGATCCCGCGACCAGATGGCGTAAGAGTAATCCCGCTCGAACACGCCTCTGGGTGCGAGCCTGACGCGCGCCACGTCCAGATCGTGAAACGTCACTTCGGCCCGCGCCCCGCTCGACAGTGTGAGCACGACGCCGTCCGTCCGGCGCTCGACGCGGACCACATCCCCGGCCGCGCGCCACGCGGCTTGGGCGTGGAACTGAGCGACGAATAAAAAGAAAAAAGTCGCGGCGGCGGCGGAGATAAGCCGCCGGCGACTTGCTGGAGTGATGGTCATAGCTTTCTACCTGCTTCGCAGTCGCAACCAAAGTGTCTCTCAGGCAAATGTCGTGACCAGCACCGTGCGTCTGCCGCGTGCTTTCTGATAGCTGATTTGGCCGGCCAAACTCTCTTGAGCCAATTCTTGAACGCCTTGCGCCGTCGCTTCGTCAAGGTAAGGCTCGCCGCAGTTGGCGCACACGCGCGCCGGTATATCCGTCACTATTAAAATGGCGTTGCCGCGCTCAATCGGCAGCGTCGTTGTGCCGCGCTTCATGCGCTTATGCTTACAAACAAGACACTTCATCATTCACCTCCTGCGCTCGCGAAAGCCTACCTTCCAAAGTTTTGCGTCCGGCTCGTACACGGTGACGGCGGTCGTCTCGCCAGTCAGCTTGTCGTCTTCGCCGACGATGTGAACGTCGGCCTCTTCCCGCTCCATCCTAGCATCAAATAACGCGGCGGCTTATCGGCCGGGTACTCTTCGATGACCTCGCCGTTCTCTAATACGTCGCGCACTTCCTCCACAGAAATCTGCCGTTCAATCATGCGCTTTAAGACGTAAGGCGGGAAGATGATTTTCATAGAACCCTACGGGCGTTTGCGCTCATGCGCCGGGCCTAGCTTCTGAACGGAAGCGACGGAGGCAGAGCCTGACGTTATCCAGACATGCCTGAAGGGCATGCGGTTAATAGCCGGCGGCAACGCCGCCGGACATGAGTCAGTTCCACAAGTACCGCTCGTCATACTCGACGCCGTACTTCCCCAGCAACGCAATGAACTCGTCTTGAAATGATTGAGTGCGGTGGTGTTCTTTTTGCCGCGCGAGGTAAGCCCGCACCGCCGGCACCTGTGACGCCCCGATCGTAAACGCGCCGTACCCGTCCTGCCAGTGAAATCGGCCGAACTCCGGGCCTTGAGTTTTGATCCACTTTGAGCAGCTTTTCTTCATCTCCTCCAGCAAGTCGCTTAGCGCCACGGTCTTTGACTGCGAGACGAGTAGATGGACGTGATTGGTTATTCCTCCCGCCGCCAGAAGTCGCCCTTGTTGCTCTTTGGCGATGCCTCCGAGGTAGGCGTAGAGGTGCGATTCAACTGACGGCGTGATGAGGTCTTCGCGGTGCTTGGTTGAGAACACGATATGGACCAGCAGACTGACGAGTGTCTGAGCCATGATGTTCATTCCATGTTGAGGGTGCGACCCTTTCAGGGCCGGGGCCAATGGCGGCGCGTGTCCGGCGGCGTTGCCGCCGGCTATTGAATGTCGCCCCTGCGCGGGGCTTTGCCGGTTCTCTTCAATCGCCTGAGTGGTGTCTGGCCCGGCTTGTAGTCGGCTCAGTCTGTGGGCTGACGACTCACTGACTGACCTTGTGCCGCTCGCTCTCGTACACCACGCGCCCGCCGAAGATCGTCATCGCCGCTTCGGTCTGCAAAATCTCTTCCGGCTTAATCGTCAACAGGTCGCGCGTGTGGACCACCAAGTCGGCGAGCATCCCGGCTTTGATCTGGCCCTTCTCGTTCTCTTCAAACGAAGCGTAGGCCGATTCGGCGGTGTAGCAGCGGATGGCCGCTTCGATGGTGAGGCGTTCCTGCGGCCACCAGCCGCCGGCCGGGTCGCCTTCGGTGCTCTGGCGGGTGACGGCGGCGTAGAGGCCGAGATAGGGGTTGATCGGTTCGACCGGCCAGTCGGTGCCGAAGGGGACGCTCACACTATGGGAGAGCAGCGCGCGCCAAGCGTAAGCGCCGAGCACGCGGTACTCGCCGAGTCGATCCTGCGCCCATCGTTTATCGGAGATGGCGTGCGAGGGCTGCATCGAGGCGACGACGCCGAGGTCGCGGAAGCGCGCGAAGTCTGTGGGCGCGATGACCTGTGAGTGCTCGACGCGGTGACGCGAATTGTTGACGGAAAAAGTTCGGCGCTTAGTGCTAAATGTTAGAGCCGCCGCAGGCTCGCGAGCCTTGAGCGATTCAGCAAAACCATCAAGCGCCATTCGATTCGCGCGGTCGCCGATCGCGTGCAGCGCGATCTGAAAACCGGCCGCATCCCGTGCGACGATCATTTTCGTTAACTCTTCCGGCGTCCGGCGCGGGATGCCGCTGTTGTGCGGATCGTCGGCGAAGGGCGCAAGCATCGCGGCGGTGCGCGAGCCGAGCGTGCCGTCCACGTAACCTTTGAGCGCCGTCAGGCGGATGCGTAAGGGATCGAGCTTGAACGATGCGAATTCGGCCCGCTGCTGCTGCAACCGCTCGACCGAATCCTCGAAGTTTTGCCACTCGGCGACGCGCACCGTTAGCCGGTCCTCGGTCAGCAGTTGGCGGTAAAGCTGAATGGCGTCGTAAGAAGAGTTGTCCTGAATCGAAGTGATGCCGTAACGCCGCGCCTCGGCGAGCGCAAGATTGACCGCTTGCATCGCCTCGGCGGGCGTCGTCGGCGGGACGGCACGGCCCACGAGCCCGGCGGCCGTCTCTTTCAGGATGCCGGTCGGCTGCCCTTCGGCGTCGCGCAGAATCTCGCCGCCTTCGGGCGCTTGCGTCGCGCGCGTCACGCCGGCTTTCTGTAAAGCCAGCGAGTTGGTCCAAGAGACGTGCCCGTCCACGCGCTGCACGAAGACCGGGTTGTCCGGCGCGACGGAATCGAGGTCTTGCCGCGTCGGCCACTGGCCGCCCCACAGCGTATGGTCCCATCCGCGCCCCAAGACCCACGATCCCGCCGGCAACTCCTTCGCCTTCGCCGCGATGCGCTGTTTCGCCTCCGCGAGCGTGCGCGCGCCGTTCAGATCGACGCGCTGGAGGGCTTGGCCGCCGCCGACGAAGTGGATGTGCGCGTCGTTAAAGCCCGGCGTCACGAGCCGGCCCGCAAGATCGATCGTGCGCGCCGCCGTGAAGCGTGAACTGATCTCGTCGTTGGTCCCCACGGCGACGATGCGCTCGCCTTCGACCGCGACGGCCTGCGCGACGGTGCCCTGCTCATCGGCGGTGAAGACTTTACCGTTTATCAGTACGAGACTGACGGCGCGGCGTTGCGGTTGTTGCGCCGTCGCTGGGAGCGATGAGGCGAGGGCTAGAAAGACCGAGAGCGAAAGCGCGAGGGCGCGGCTGAACGAGTTCATCTTGGAGTAAGTCGAAAAGGTCAAGATGTCGAGCGACAAATTTATACCACTGATCGGGCGTCCGCCCGTAGAGCCTTTGTGCAAGCAGCGCCTGTCCATCCACGGAAGTTGAACTAATGAAGCGGGCGATTTACCGCAGAGGCACAGAGATCGCGCAGAGGGGCGCTAGAGAAGCGTCTGTCAACTCTCTAGCGCCTCTCTGCGGCTCCTCCGCGTCTCTGCGGTGAACTGTCGTGCGGCCGAAGTGGCTCGCGGAGAATCAATTGTCCCTGTTAGTGTACGGGGCTGACACTTTACCAACTTGCTCGGCTTAGGAAGTCTCGCCCTCGCCCGTCAGCAAGTTACTCACTTCCGCCGCCGCCGGCAGCCCGGCGCGTGCACCTAAGCGCCGGCACTTGAGAGCCGCCACGGCACATCCGAGCGTAAGGCACGCCTCGATTTCTTCACCCTGCAACATGCCGTAAAGGAAGCCGGCGTGAAAAGCGTCGCCCGCGCCGGTCGTGTCGCGGCAGCCACCGGGCACGGGGAAGGCCGCCGCTTCGAGAAACCGCCCTTCGTGGTAAACGACCGCGCCGCGCTCGCCGAGCGTCATCCCGACGAGGGCGACTGGTCCCATGCGCGCTTTGACCTCTCTCAACGCCGCGCGCTCGTCGCCGATGCCCGTCAGCCTGCGTGGGAACTCCTTTGAGGAGATCAGCACGTCTATCAGCGGCAAGAGTTCCGGCAGCCCCCCGTAGATGTTGTCGATGTCGGCGGAGACGACACTTCCGGCCTCGCGCGCCTCACGCGCCACGCGCACGCAGGCCAATGGATCGTGTGCGTCGAGGTGCAGCACACGCCCGCGCGCCGCAAACCCTTCAGGCGCTTCCTCTGGCGGGTAAGCCAAACGCTCGTCCCGGTCCCACATAATCGTGCGCTCGCCGGTGCGCGCGTCGATGACGATGAAGGCGATCTGTGTTCGCGCCCCTTCGATCATTTCGGCGCGCTCGACGTTCACGCCCTCGTCCAGCAATGTCCGAAGCCCGAAGTGGCCCTCCGCATCCGAGCCGAAGCGCCCGGCATACGCGGTCTTCAGCCCCAACCTTTGCAGCCCGACCATCGCCGAAGCGGTCTGCCCGCCCGCCGATTGAACGTGTTCGACGAGCCGCGTCTTGGTATCAAACGCCGGATACTCCGGCATCACAATCAGATGGTCCACCGCGTTGAGGCCGAAGCCGACGGCATCGAACTCTCTCTCGGCGGGCAGGTCGAATGGAAACTTCACGGCCGATCAATCTCTCCTGACGACTGAGAGTCACAGACATTTTGCGGGCAGACACCTTTTACAACCCGCCGGGTTTTTTTGCTAATATCTATGCGGCCCCGCCGCGCACCACCGCCGCCGGGGCCACACAACGCACCCTCAAGCCTCACTGGCTGAAGAAAGCACGAACCTAAGCCCTCAATGAAATTCAAATACTTGCTTGGCACTCTCGCATTAGCCGTCGCCGCTGGCGTCTTGGTCCACCCGCCTGCGCTCGCACAAGCGCCCTCGAACTGTCTGCCGCCCGCGCGCTCGGCGACCGCGGCGAGTATCTTTTCGCCCGCGCAGGAGAGCGATCTCGGCGACGCCATCGCCGAACATGTGCAACGCAACTATCGCGTGATTGACGACGAAGAGATTGCAGGCTATTTGCGGCGCGTCGGCGAGCGAGTCGTCCGGCAACTGCCGCCGACCGAGACGCGCTATCAGTTTTTCCTTGTGGACTTGCCCGACGCCAACGCCTTCGCGCTACCGGGCGGGCGCATCTACGTGACGCGCAAGTTGGTGGCGTTCGCCGCCAGCGAAGCCGAACTGGCCGGGGTCTTGGCGCATGAGATCGGTCACATCGCCTCGCGCCAGACCGCGTCAGACATGACGCGCCTCTTCCGCGAAGTGCTCAAGGTAACGCAGGTCTCTGACCGGCGTGATGTCTTTGAGCGATACAACCAACTCGTCGAGAACGTGGCGCGCAAGCCGGGGGCGTTCCGGCGCGGCGGCGATCATGGCGAGCGCGAACAACTCGAAGCCGATCAACTCGGCATCTACGCGATGGCCGCTGCCGGCTACGACCCGCAATCATTCGCCACCTTCTGGGACCGTTACGCAGAGACCAAAGGCAAGACCGGCGGTTGGCTCTCAGACCTTTTCGGCACGACCAGACCTGAATCGCGCCGGTTGCGCGAAATTCTAAAAGGCTTGGCCGCGCTGCCTCCCGCTTGCGCCGCGCCGCGCATCAATGCGTCAGCGGAAGAGTTTCAGCGGTGGCAGGCCGCGGTCGTCAATTACACCGGCACCGGGCGCAAGGAAGCGCTCCACGGGGTGCTCTCAAAGAAGACTCTCGATCCGCCCCTGCGCGGCGACATCACGCACTTTCGCTTCAGCCCGGACGGCAAGTATCTGCTGGCGCAGGACGACGCCGGCATCAACGTCCTGACGCGCGAGCCCTTCGCGCCGCTTTTCCGCATCGAATCGCCCGAGGCGCACCCGGCGCAGTTCACCCCGGATTCGCAGCAGATCGTCTTTCACACGCCGGGCCTGCGCGTCGAATTCTGGAACGTCGAGGAAGGGAAAATTCAGACCGCGCGCGAGCCCTTCGTCCGTAAGCGTTGCCTTCAAACCGCGCTCGCACCGGACGGCAAGACGCTCGCCTGTCTCGATGCGGACTTCGGCCTCAGTCTCTACGACACAGCGACCGGCACACCTTTTTTTGAGAAGAAGAATTTTTATCAGGTCACGTTCTCCGATTATCTCTTTCTGCTTTTGCGCGGCATCCTCGCCGACGAATCAGACGACAGCGAGTTTGCCTTCCTGCGAATCGGCTTTTCGCCTGATAGTCGCTATTTTGCCGCCGGGCGCAACGATACTTCCGTCGCCGTCGATCTGACGACGCGCACCGCCGTCTCGCTGCCCGACCGTTTGAAACGATTCATCGGCAGCGAGTTCACCTTCATCGGCTCTGACCGGATGGTTGGCTTAGACCGCGAAGACCCGCAGCAGAAGTCGGCCGTCTTGAGTTTCCCGGCGGGCCACACGCTCGACACCATCCCGCTCGGGCGCGGCAGCCTCACGGCCGCGACGCGCGGCAACTACCTGCTGCTCCGACCGATCAAAGACTACCCGGTCGGAGTGATGGACCTCGCGACGAAGAAGATCTTCATGGCTAACAAGCAGGCGGCGCTCGATTTCTACGACGACTTCGGCGTCCGCGAGTTGCTGAACGGCGAAATCGCTCTCTACAGCGTCAAGGCTGACAAGATGTTGGGCAAGGTGGCGCTGCCGCCGAGCGCGCTCGGTCGCTTGCGCGCCTCCGCGGTTTCGCCTGATTGGAAGTGGCTCGCCGTTTCAGAGCGCACGCGCGGCGCGGTCTGGGACTTGTCGCAAGGCTCGCGCTTCTCACTTGTGCGAGGCTTCCGCGGCGCATACTTCGGTGACGACGCGGCGCTCTACGCCGACTTCCCCAAGCACGAAGGAGCTGAGCGGGCAATCGCCCGGCTCAATTTAGCCAACCGCGACGCGCGCGTGCACACCGAACTCGGCGAGGGGCGCATCACCCAGCGCGGACCGTATCTGATTCACCGCCGGCCGGCGAAGAAAGAGGGCGGGCTCGACCAAGACATCATCGTCGAAGTGCGCGACACGCGGACCGGCCAGATGCTCTGGACCAAAGGCTTTCCGAAAGAAGCGCCGACGATCTGGGTTGACGAGTCGGCGGCGGCCTTCGTGCTGTCGTGGCCGGTTAAAGCGGGCGCGGCCAAGTCTGAGATCAAACAAAATCCGGCGCTCGGCCAGCGTCTCGCCGCGCTCAAAGAGAAGGACGGTGATTACTTCCTCCAGACGCTCGACGCGCGCACCGGCCAGCCGACCGGCGCGCTGCTCGTCGAGACCGGTAAAGGCTCTTTCCGCGTGGACGGCGTGTTGGTAGCCGGGGATCGTTTGATTATCGCCGACACCGCCAACCGCGTCCTCGTCTATTCACTCCGCAGCGGCGAGCAGCAGGGTAAATTCTTCGGCGGCCGTCCGGCGGTCTCAATCACCGCCAAGCTGCTCGGCGTCGAGAACGAGCGTGGGCAGTTGGCGATCTACGATCTGACGACGCTGGACAAGCGCGACGAGTTCGTCTTCTCCAGCCCCATCGCGTTCGCGCAGTTCAGCCCCGACGGCAAGCGTTTGCTCGTCCTCACCGCCAACCAGACGGCCTACGTGCTGGGGATCGGCGAGGCAAAGAATTAGCGTCTTCAACGATGAATGATGAATGATGAATCAGAGACAGTTGGTCTGTCGTTCATCATTCATCATTTTCCTTTCGCGTCCAACATCCTGAGCCCGCGCTTTCCCCGCCGCCGCCGACATGCGTTATAGTTGGCCCGTCCCCCGACATCTCTTACGCGCATTGAGCCGGCTGTGACTCTCGAAGAGAAACTGAAAAACCTGCCAACGTCGCCCGGCGTCTATCTGCACAAGGGCGAAGGCGGCAAGATTATCTACGTCGGCAAGGCGAAGAACCTGAAGAATCGCGTCCGCTCTTACTTCCAGTCAGGGCGCGGGCACGACCGGAAGACGCGCGAACTGGTCCGGCGCATTGTGGACCTCGAATTCATCGTCACCGATAACGAGGTCGAAGCGCTCGTCCTTGAGTCGAATCTCATCAAGCAGCACAAGCCGCGCTATAACGTGTTGCTCAAAGACGACAAGCAGTACCCGCATCTCAAGCTGACGATCGGCGAGCCGTTCCCCCGCGTGATGATTACGCGGCGCATCCAGCGCGACGGCGCGCTCTACTTCGGGCCGTTCCTGCCGGCGTCGCTTGCCCGCCGCACCATCGATCTCATCAACCGCACGTTCCAACTCCGCACCTGCGACATCGAGATCGACGGCAAACTGCCGCGTCCCTGTCTCGAGTATCACATCAAGCGTTGCCTCGGTCCCTGCGTCAAAGGTTTGTGCACGCCCGATGAGTATTCGGAATCAGTCCGCGACGTGCGGATGTTTCTCGAAGGCAAGAACCGGGAACTGGCCGACGAGTACGAGGGGCGGATGCTCAGGGCTTCGGAAGAGATGAGATTCGAGTTGGCGGCGAAGTACAGAGACTTACGCAAGACCGTGCTCGCCGTCTCCGAGCAGCAGAAGATGGCGACCTCGCCCGACCGCGACGTGGACATCTTCGGCTACTACCGAGAGGGACCAAGACTCGCTCTGCAATTGTTCACGATGCGCGAAGGCAAGATCGTCGGCCGGCGCGAATTCTTCTGGGAAGACCTGTCAGCGGAAGACGAGAGCTTCGACCCGTCTTCATTCTTAAGCGAGGTGCTGACGCAGTATTACTCGACCGATTACGTGCCGCGCGAGGTCCACGTCCCCACGGACTTCGAGGATCGGGAGTTGTTGGAGAAGGCTCTGAGCGGGCGGCGCGGGAGGCGCGTCAAAATTCTCTACCCACAGCGCGGCGAGAAGCGCGACCTGATCGAACTGGTCGAGAAGAACGCGCGGATCGCCTTCGAGCAGAGGTTCCGCGTCTTGAAGCCCGACATGCAGCGCGTGCTCGAAGAGTTGCAGGAGACGCTGGAACTGCCGCGCTTTCCCGCGCGGATCGAGTCGTTCGACGTGTCGAACATCTCGGGCGCGGAGAACGTCGCTGGGATGGTCGTCTTCGACAACGGCAAGCTGAACCGGGCCGAAGGCCGGCGCTTTCGCATCAAGACCGTGGAGGGCGCAAACGATCCGGCCTCGATGCGCGAGGCCGTCTTTCGCCGCTACCGACGCCAGCGCGAAGAGAATCAAACGCTGCCCGATCTCGTCATGATCGACGGCGGCAAGACGCAACTCGGTGCCGCCGCCGACGCCATGCGCGAATTGGAATTGGAAGCCATTCCCTTGATCGGCGTGGTCAAGCCGCCGCGCCGCCACAACGAAGTTTCGCACCTGCTCGTCAAAGGGCGCGAGCACGACCCCATCTACCTCGATTCGCACTCGCCCGTCCTCCGTCTCATCCAGATGATCCGCGACGAGACGCACCGCTCGGCCGTCACCTACCATCGCAAGCGGCGCGAAATTCGCGACTTCACTTCGGAGTTGACCGCGATCCCCGGCGTCGGCGAGAAACGCAAGAACCGCCTGCTCCGCAACTTCGGCTCGATCACGCGGATCGCGCGGGCGGGCGTCGCGGAACTGACCCCGTTCGTCGGCCGGCCGGCCGCCGAAGAGATCGCCAGTCACTTCTCGCGCCAACGCGCCCTCGCCGGCGACACCGGCGACGAGAACGCCGAGGCGAGCGCCGAGGTCAGCGCCCAAGCCGAAAGCACGAGCACGTTGGTCCCCTCACAGGGCGCAGCGGGAGACGAACTGCTGCCCGATGTTGAGACGCGCCTCGACGACCCCGAAGGCGACGCCGAAGACTTGCAGCCGCTCCGCTCGGTCGATCACAACGGCGAAGTCTTGAAGCGGCGCAAATCAACGCGCCCGCGCGGCGAGCGTTCGACGAACCCGCACGGCGTTAAGCGCGAGAAATTGTCGGAGGGACAGGAAGGGGCTGGCGAGTCCTGAAGATGTATGAGCCGTGACGCCCCCTCTTGGGAGAGCGGACCATCAGTTTCCACACAAATCAATAGAACGTCTTTAGCGGCTGCGGCCGCCCGATGTGCGGAAGGGCTGTGCCCTTCCGCGTGCTGCCGCTCACGCTTCCGGGGCTACGCCCCGGCGCGGGGCGTAGCCCCGGAAAAACAAAGTGGCACTTACGGTGAGGCGGGAGCCTCACCGCACATCAGGCGGCCGGAGCCGCAGAAC
>JBOGOY010000014.1:0-15529 GCA_050748185.1 Pyrinomonadaceae bacterium | reverse complement strand
GATTCACACTGCGCCGGAGTTTGCGGTCGGTGAGGGCGACGTGCGAACAGTCGAAGCCACCACCGGCGGGCGGGCCGGGGGGGCCAACCTGCTGGCTGTGCTGTTCATCGGCGAGGCCGGTTTTGTGCTCGGGACGACGCCGTTTGGTAACGGCAATATCCTCTTCAGCCTCGGCGGCGCTGTTGTTCTGATCGCCATCTACCTGCTCGCGCTCAAACTCGTTCGTCGGGCTTCCGTGGACGAAGCGAACGCTTATGCCGGCACGTCTCTGTGGAAGGATGCGTGGCGTCGCTTGCTCAGGAATAAGTTAGCCGTCTTCGGTCTGGTGGTGGTCAATCTGATCGTCGTCGCCGCGCTCGCGGGGCCGCGGATGATCGAATACTACACGGGGTTCACTTACGCTTACGTCCCCGGTGATTCAGGGCTGACCAAGTCCTTCCCGCCGTTCACCGCGCCGGACGGCTCTTTCTCGGGGCAGCACCCGATGGGGACCGACACCTTCGGCCGCGACATGCTGGCGCGAGTGTTGCTCGGTGGTCGCATCTCGCTGATGGTCGGCGTCATCGCGACCCTCGTTTCGCTTGCCATCGGCATCACCTACGGCGCGACCGCGGGCTACCTCGGCGGTCGCGTGGACAACGTGATGATGCGCGTTGTGGACGTGCTCTACGCCATCCCGTACATGATGATCGTCATCGTGCTGCTCGCGCTCTTCGGCGGGCAGACGGCGCTTGGCCAGTTGTTTCTGTTGTTCTTCGCGCTCGGCGCGGTTTCGTGGCTGACGATGGCGCGCATCGTCCGGGGGCAGATCATCTCGCTCAAGAATCAGGAGTTCGTGCTGGCCGCGCGGGCGACCGGCGTCTCGACGCCGAAGATCATTTTCCGCCATCTGGTGCCCAACACGCTCGGGCCGGTGATCGTCTATGCCACGCTGACGATCCCCTCGGTGATGTTGCAGGAATCATTTCTCTCCTTCCTCGGCTTAGGCGTGCAGGCTCCGCTGGCTTCGTGGGGCAGCCTCGCGGCCGAGGGCATTCA
Source organism: Pyrinomonadaceae bacterium (assembly GCA_050748185.1). Lineage (GTDB taxonomy): Bacteria > Acidobacteriota > Blastocatellia > Pyrinomonadales > Pyrinomonadaceae > JACCRA01. Next base: position 14,491 of record JBOGOY010000014.1, on the reverse strand, counting down.
GAACATCGCCATCTTCCCGTGGCTTCTGATCTTCCCCGGCGCGACGATGGCGCTGACACTGTTCTCGCTGAACTTCTTAGGCGACGGTTTGCGGGACGCGCTTGATCCGCAGATGAGAAAGTTTTAGGAATTGATTCATTGATTCATTGAGAGACGAGATGGCGACCCAAGCCGTTGAACTGAAGGTCAGGACTAAAGAATTTGCCGTTTGTATTGTCAAGTTGTTTCGCGCTTTGCCGAAGACGGACGAGGTGCGAGTGATTGGTAAGTAGGTGCTCCGTTCTGGCACTCCGGTGGCAGCGAATTACCGCGCCGTCTGTCGCGCACGCTCGAAGGCGGAATTCATCGCAAAGATCGGCGTTGTCGTCGAAGAAGCTGACGAAACAGTGTTTTGGCTTGAACTATTGGTTGAGACAAACATCGTCGAACAGGCGCGGATGGAATATTTGCTTTCAGAGGCGAACGAGGTGTTGGCGATTTTCGCAGCATCTCAGCATACCGCAAAAAATAATCGTCAATGAATCAATGAACCGATGAATCAATCAAACAATAACGGAACATTGCTTTCAGTCAGAAACCTACGCACCTACTTCGAGACGGAAGACGGCGTGGTGAAGGCGGTTGACGGCATCAGCTTCGAGTTGAAGAAGGGCGAGACTTTGGGGATCGTCGGCGAGTCAGGTTCGGGCAAGTCGGTGACGAACCTGTCGGTTATCCGCCTGATCCCTGAGCCGCCCGGTAGGATCGTGTCGGGCGAAATCCTGTTCGCCGGGCAGGACATCCTGAGCCTGCCGATTGACGAGGTCCGCAAGATTCGCGGCAAACGAATCAGCATGATCTTCCAAGACCCGATGACCTCGCTCAACCCGTTCATGAAGGTCTCGAAGCAGTTGATGGAGATCACCCGGCTGCACCTCGGCCACACCAAAACCCAAGCCTACGAGCACGCCGTCAAAATGCTGGAGACGGTCGGTATTCCCGACGCCCGCGCCCGCGCCGGCAGTTACCCGCACGAGTTTTCGGGCGGGATGCGCCAGCGCGTGATGATCGCGATGGCCCTCCCGTGCGAGCCCGAGTTGCTGATCGCCGACGAGCCGACGACCGCGCTTGACGTGACCATTCAGGCGCAGATTCTCGAACTGATCAAGCAGCTCAAACGCGAGACGGGGACCAGCGTCATCCTCATTACGCACGATCTCGGCGTAGTCGCCGGGATGACCGATCACATCATCGTGATGTACGCCGGCAAAGTGTTCGAGCAGGCTTTGACCCGTGAACTATTCGCCCGCCCCGGCAACCCTTACACGAAAGGACTGCTGCGCTCGGTTCCCGATCCGGCGCACGAGCAAGGCCGGGAGTTATACCAGATTCCGGGGCTGCCGCCGGACGTGGCGCACCTGCCGCCGGGCTGCCCCTTCGCGCCCCGCTGCGAGCGGGCCGAAGACATTTGCCGCCGCGAGTTTCCGCCGTTCGTGCAGTTGACGCCGGACCATCACTCGCTGTGCCACTTCGCGGGTGAGGTTTATGCGGAATCAGGCCGGGAACGTGACGCGCAAATCAAATGATGAATGATGAATGAAAGTCAGAGCCGCAGCCTTCATCATTATCGGAGATGCCGATGAGCACACAGATCACCACGCCCGAACAATTTCAACCGATACGGCCGCCCCTCGAGACGAACTCCGGGACGGAGCCGCTGATCTCGATCCGCGACCTCAAAGTCCATTTCGATCTCGGCGGCGGCGGACTGTGGGACCGTGCGCTCGGCGGCACGGGCAAGCGGCGCGTGGTGAAGGCGGTGGACGGCGTCTCGCTCGACATCATGCCGGGCGAGACGCTAGGGCTGGTCGGCGAGTCTGGTTGCGGCAAATCCACACTGGGGCGGGCGCTGCTGCGTCTGACGGAGCCGACGGGCGGGCAGGCGCTCTTTCGGGGGCGCGACCTCGCGCGCCTCTCGCCGCGCGAGTTGCGCGCGCAGCGCCGCCACTTGCAGATGATTTTCCAAGACCCTTACGCCTCGCTGAACCCGCGCATGACCGTCGGGCAGATCATCGGCGAGCCGATCGAGACGTTCGAGTTGTCGCCGGGCAGAAAAGAGAAAGATGCCCGCGTCGCGGAATTGATGGAGACCGTGGGCTTGAGCCCGCGCTTCGTCAAACGTTACCCGCACGAGTTTTCGGGCGGGCAGCGGCAGCGCATCGGCATCGCCCGCGCGCTCGCCGCCAACCCTGACTTCATCGTCGCCGACGAGCCGATCTCCGCGCTCGATGTCTCCATCCAAGCTCAAATCATGAACCTGCTGGAACGGCTCCAGCGCGAGCGGAACCTGACGTACCTGTTCATCTCGCACGACCTGCGCGCCATCCGCCACTTGGCCGACCGCGTCGCCGTGATGTACCTCGGCAAGATCGTGGAACTCTCCGGTGCGCGAACCGTCTATGACGATCCGCTGATGCCTTACACGAAGGCGCTCATCTCGGCCGTGCCCGTCCCCGACCCCGAAATAGAGGCGACGCGCCAGCGCATCGTGCTCGAAGGCGACGTGCCCTCGCCGATCAACCCTCCGCCGGGCTGTCGCTTCCACACCCGCTGCCCCTACGCCGTGCAGGCCTGCAAAGAGGTCGTGCCGCCGCTGGCCGAGATTAAACCAAACCATTTCGCGGCCTGCATTCGCATCAGCCCTGAGCAGCCGCACATCGAGCAGGTCGCGCCGGGCCTCGCGCCGGGCCTTGAAAACCCCGGGCGGATCGTCGCGCAGTGAAATCCCCCGCTGATTAGTTGTATAGTTATAACGGCGTCGCCAGACAGGTCGCCGAAGTTGCCGTAACCTAATAAGCTCAATAGTGACAAGTGACGGGTGACAAGCCAGAGCCAAAGACTGTGCCTTTGACGTGAGCCGATGGGCCTTTTGTCCCTCAACGCTTGCGGCCCAATCATCAGTTCAGCGTCGCGCCACTGTCAGATTATCTTGTCACCTGTCATTGTTCACCTGTCACTGCTGAGTAATAAAGAGTTCCACACCCAGAACGTTAACTCTTGTCCGAACAGCAGGCGGGTACATATACTGTGGCGCCGGGCGGACGATCTCCGTCCTGCCTACAGGCTCGGCACGTTGTCCCCAAACTTACGCTCCAGCCGGGCTAACTTGAACAGGTTCACCCGCCCTGTTGTAAATATAGACGAGCGTCAACGACCGTCGATACCACTCACGTCCGCCGCAAGGCGGGGCAGGTCACCTGAAGTGCAAATGCAACCTCCGGCAGCATGGATGGAAGCGCAGTCCGTCGTCTCGCGAGAGACGGGGCTGGCTGTGTTGTTGGTGGAAGGCCACCAGCCCCCTCAACTAACCGAAACCTGCAATAACTCGATCTGCGCGGCTTTCCAGTCGTCGGAGCGCCACGCCCATCGTTGCGACCCGTACTGTGGCGAGGCCTTCAACGCCGCGCGGGTGGCGGGCGAGCCCATCTATTACCGCTGCCACGCCGGCCTCAACTGCGTCGCCCTCCCCGTCGAACTCGAAAAGGAGCGACCGCTCGCCCTGATCGCCGGCCGGGCCTTCTTCAACAGTGCCGACTACCGCGAGTTGTTGGAGCGCGTCCGCACGGGCGAACTGGCCGACCTGTTCTCGCCTGAGTTGATGAGTAACGTCATCTTCGCGACGCGCCAAGACGTAGAGAATCTGGCGCGAAGGCTGAACGAGGTGGCGGCGGAAGTAAGCGCCCGCCAGATTCCGGACGCGCCCGACGCGGAGGGGCACAAGCGTGCGGAGGTCATCGCGCAGAGTGAAAGCGTTGGCGACGTTATCGAGTCGGCGGCGGCGAGCATCGCCGCGGATGAATCCATTGCCGCCCCGACTTTGCGCGAGACCTGCCGGCGCGTGATCGATCAACTGGTCGCGTCGCACGACGTCAGGGGGGCCGTCATCGCCCTCCGTTCGCACGATAAGTTTGTGCCCGGCTACGCTTTCGGCCGCATCGCCGAACGCGCGGAGGTGCTCTGCGAACAACTCGGAATGATCGTCCGGGGCGGTGCGTCGAAGCGTGTGTATGGTCACGATTCCGAGTTGATCAATGGCTTGTCGGCCGAACAGGTCGAGACCTTCCCGCTGACAGTGGCCGGTGAACTTAGAGGCGCGCTACTGGTGTGTGCTACGCAGGGCGCGCGCTCTGACCGAGCGGCGCTGGCGAAATTCAGTGGGAGAATTGCGCTGCCGCTCGAAGTCGCGCGGCTGCGCGAAGAACTCGAGCGCCGGTCGAATGCTTCCACCCACCTGCAAGCCTTCACCCGTGGTCTCAGTTTGGCCGGGCCGGACGATCCTTTCGCGGAGATTCTCGGCCACACGGCCGAATTACTCCGCTCTGAACGCGGCTCGCTCCTGATACTGGACGAGGAAGCGAACGAACTGCGTGTGATGGCGGCCACCGGGCCGCGGGCGGAGATCGCTCGCCAGTCTCACGTCCGCGCGGGTGAAGGCGTCAGCGGCGTGGTGCTCGCTGAAGGCAAGCCGCTCGTCGTCAGCAGCGTGCGCGGTTCGGGGTACGCGCCGGCCCCGCCCGAGCGCAATTACAAGTCGGATTCTTTCATCAGCTATCCGCTCTTCGTCTCGGGACGCGTGACGGGCGTCCTCAACGTCACCGACAAAATGGGCGGGGGAGCCTACGACGATCTCGATCTGAATCTGCTGGAACAGATCGCCCCCCAGATGGCGCTCGCCCTCGACCGCGCGGCGTGGCGGCAGAAGGCGACTGAGTTCCAACTGCTCTCGATCACGGATCCGCTCACCGGCCTCGTCAACCGCCGCTACATGGAAGAGCGTCTCTCCGAAGAGATCGAGCGGTCGAAGCGCCACCGCTTCCAGATGAGCTTCCTGATGCTCGACATCGACAACTTCAAGTCGTACAACGACCGGCACGGCCACCCGGCGGGCGATCTCGCGCTGGAGATGGCCTCCCAGTGCCTGCGTTCGGCGTTGCGTTCGGAAGACGTGGCTTCCCGCTACGGTGGCGAAGAGTTCAGTGTTTTGCTGCCCCAGACGAGCATCGCGGAAGCCCGCATCATCGCCGAGCGCATCCGCCGCCGCGTCCAGCGCACGCAGTTTCCTTACGGCCAGATGCAGCCACTGGGGGCGGTCACGATCAGCATCGGCATCTGCGCCTTCGGACCACAACTGGACACGCAGGAATTAATCATCCACGCCGCCGATCAGGCGCTCTACGCCGCCAAGAGTCGCGGCAAGAACCGAGTCGAAATCTATCAACCCACGCCACCACCCGGCCGCCCCGCCGATAATGCCGACTGAAGAGCCGACCACCCACCTCCCCCCCCAGCGTATTCTGGCCCGCGTCGCCCCAGAGGACTTAGTAGGGCGCAGAGACGCACTGCGAGAAATTGCCGCCCTGTCTTCCACGCGCACGCGCGGGGGCGGCCTCTTGTTACTCGCCGCCCCGGCCTCGGGGGTGACGGAGATTTTGCGTCAGGCTTACGATCTGCTCTTCGCACGGCGCGACGGCGTCACCCCGATCTACTTCTCTTGGTCCCGCAGCGATCACACGGCGGCCGGCGCCGCACGCCACTTCTTCCACCATTACCTTTCGCAACTCGTCGCACACCGGCGGCAGGATGCGTCACTCGTCAACGCCCCGGTGACACTCAACGACCTCGCCGAACTGGCCCCCCCCGCGGACGCCGAGTGGATCGAGCGGGCGATTGAAAGCTATGCGCGCGCGCGGGCGGGCGGCGACGAGGCGGCGCTCATCAGGTTCTGCCTGAGCACGCCCCAACAGGCCGCGGCACAACACGGCGCGCGGACGCTCTTGTTGTTCGATGACGTGCCGGCCGTCGAGCGTCTAACGGGCGAAACCGACTTGTGGGCCGAGACGGCGCGGCTCTCCGCTAACTCCGAGACTCCGGTCGTTTATGCGGGCCTGCGCCGCCGCCTGCTCCACGCATTAAGCGGCGAGCCCGACACTCGTCACCTCGACGGCTTCAGGACACTGCACGTCGAGGGGCTGAGTTTGCGAAATGCGCGCCACCTGATCGAACGCCTTTCCCGCACGACGGGCGTCGCCGTCGGCGAAGAGACGCGCGATTTGATCGCGCAACAGTTCGCGGGCAGTCCGCTCTACATCACGTCCTTCCTTCAAGCGGCCCAGCGGCGCGGCGCGCGACTCGTCACGTTTCTCGACGCGCAGCGCCTCTACGTTGACGAGTTGCTCGGTGGCTTCATTCACCGGCGTCTGAGCGCCCTCACGGAGGAGATTGCCTCCGCGCCGGCCACGCGCCGCGCCCTTTTGCGCGCGCTCCACGACTCCCTACAGAACCCCGGCAGCAAGTCCACGGCCGAGGCGTGGCGTAAACGTCTGGAACTGACCGCCGAGGAGTTGAGCGACTTGCTGGCCCGGCTGCACACGCACGAGGTCTTGAGCCACAACGCGACGCTCATCGAGGTCAACCCCGGCGCCGTCTGGCGCGATTACCTGCGCGCTAACTTCCGGCTTCAGATCAATGCGGAACCGCGCGCCTTAGTCGTCGCGGAGACGCTGACCGAAAGCCTCAAACGCGCCCCGCAGACGTTGGCGCGCCATTACCGGAGGGACAGCGCCCTCGGGCTGCGCGATCTGCTGGCACGCTTCGACGGCCAGCGCGTGCCGGCCAGCCTGCTCCACTTCGACCGCTACGAACGGCTCTACCGCGGGCTGGGGCCGGAAGAAGTGGCGGTCCAACTCGACGCCGAAACCGATCTCGTCCGCCTCCCTCAAGTCGTCCACGCCGCTTCGGGCGGATCCTTTTATCCGCCACTCTTTCAGTCACTGGACGAAGAGCGCTGCGCCGTCGCCCACGGCTTTGACGCGAACGCCGCCAACGGTTACACAGACAGCAGCGAAGTTGTGTGGGTGTGCGTCGAGATCGAGTCGAAGCTCGAAGTGGGGCGGGCGCTGGCCGAAGTCTGGTACGAGCGTCTACGGCAGGCGGCGCGGGCGTGCGGGTTCCGCCGCGTGCGCTTCTGGTTCGTGTCGCCCGAAGGATTTTCGGCTGACGCTGGCGAGTTCTTAAATGCTTGTGACGTGTTCAATTCGAGTCGCCGGCAACTCGAAATGCTGACGACGCTGGTGCGCTCCGACGCGGACGCCGCCCCGGCGTCGCCCGGCGTGTCACCGAACGAGTTTGAAATGATCATCCCGATGGGCGACGACATGGAGATGATCGCCGCGCAGGCGGTCGAGCAGATCGCGCGGCGTCTCAAATTTCAGCCCGAAGAGATCAACCAGATCAAGACGGCGCTCGTCGAGGCCTGCATTAACGCGACCGAGCACAGCCTCAGCCCCGACAAGAAAATTTATCAGCGGGTTCGGTTGGGCGATGATAAATTGATCCTCACCGTTTCGAGCCGCGGGATCGTCGTGCCTTCGCCGGTGCCGCGGTCACCCTCGGACGGAGCGGCCGGCGGCGAAACGGGCGACGAACTTCCGGGCCGCCGCGGCTGGGGGCTCAAGTTGATCCGCGCGCTGATGGACGAAGTCGAGTACGAGCGCGTGGACGACGGCACGCGCCTCCGGATGACCAAGTACATTCGCCAGTAGAAGGGAAGCTGCGATCATGTTCTTGACCTCCGGCTCTCCGGTGCGCTCCGAACGCACCGCAGATGTCAACGGGCAGGCGGCGCAACTTTTCGAGTTGAGCGGCCTGACGCGGCACGCCGCGCTGGCCGCGGACGAGCAGACCGCGCGACCATCCTCTCCGACCTCACCCCCAAAGTTCCGGGCGGTAACTGATCTTCACCATCTGCATGACTGAACCGCGACCGCGAAAGTTTAAGACCCCTTTTTAACCAAAGCATTTCACGAGAGCACAAACGCTCAGCCGCCGACGAAATATCATTCTACCTAGCGCGCACCTGCCTTTGATATATTCCCGGTAACAAGCGGGTGGATGAGCGGCCCTGACTTTCGTCCGTTGTCTCGGCACATCCACGTGTTCCCCGCGGATAAAGTTTGCTTTGCACCTCACCAGTTAGGAGCGACACGATGTCCTCACGCCAAGACGCACGTTTCCCCGCCGGGAACCAACTGCTCGACAGCCTGCCGCCGTCTGAATACGGACGACTGCGCCTTTCTCTGGAGCCGGTTCGCCTGCCGAAAGGTCGGGTGCTCTTCGAGGTGGGGGACCAAGTCGGGCACGCCTATTTCATCACCTCCGGCATGGTTTCGCTGCTCGCCGCCACCGGGGACGGCGCGACCGTGCAGATCGCGATGGTCGGCAACGAAGGGCTCGTCGGCGTTCCCGCCGTCCTCAGAGTCAACTTGATGCCGTATCGCAGCGTGGTGCAACTGCCGGCTACGGCCACGAGGATCAGGGTGGCGGCCCTCGACGCGGAGTTTGCCCGCTGCGGGCGACTTCAGGATTCGCTGCTGCGCTACCTGCACGCCCTCATCACACAGATCTCCCAGTCGGCCGTCTGCAACCGCTACCACACCATCGAGCAGCGCCTGTGCCGCTGGCTACTAATCAGCGGCGACCGGGTGCGTTCGGACACCATCCACCTGACGCAAGAGTCTCTTTCACACATGCTCGGGGTGCAGCGCAGCGGCGTGACCGCGGTCGCCGGCGCACTCCAACGCGCGGGGCTGATCCGTTACGGGCGGGGCAGGATTCAGTTGATAGATCGGCGTGGGATGGAGGCCGCCGCGCGTGAGTGTTACCGCATCGTCAGGGAGCAGATTAGCCACATCGTCGCCGCATAGTGACGCCAAGTGTTAAGAAACGATTACATTGTCTGGTATCAGACAGACAGAACTAAAGCAGGTGGGTTATTGTGCCGGGCGCTCGACTTGTGCTGCTCTGCAAATTGTTTGCGGGGCGAAACGTAAATAATATTCGGCTATCCGCGGCGCTCCTCGGCCGCGAACCGGTCATCTGCATCTCTCCCGGCGCGCTCGGGCCGGGCTCTTGAATACCGCCCTTTCAGGGCTTTTCAAACATCATCAAACCTCAGCGGCACAACTGACGCTAAGGGTGCGACGCCTGACGGCACGCATCCGGGCGCGGTGGTGCGGCAACACTTCAAGGAGTTTTCACTTCATGCCTCACACGCCTTCCTCGGCGCGCCCGTCCGCCCGCATTCTTTCAGTCGTCCTTTCCTACACGCTGCTGGCGGCGCTGTTCGCGCCTTTCGCGGGCAGCCCTCTCGCGACAACGGCGCGGGCGAGCACGCTCGCTACCGTCCCGGCGTCACAGACCAATGGCCGGGCGCGAAGGCACACGGGGGAGTTGCTGGTCCGCTTTCGCGAGAACGTCAGCGAGCAGGATCGGACGGCACTGGTCGAAGCCAGAGGCGGCCGCCGGCAGAGGCGGCTGCGGGGGCGTTCGCGCGTCGAGAAGATCACCGCGGCCGGCAGCCAGAGCGCAGAAGCTCTGGCGGCGGAACTGCGCGCGAACCCGGCAGTCGAATTAGTCGAGCCGAACTTCGTCATCGAGATCGCGCAGACCGTGCCGAACGATCCGCGATTCGCGGAGCAGTGGGCGCTGAGGAATACGGGCGAAGCGGGCGGACAGGCGGGCGCGGACGTAAGCGCGGCGGCGGCGTGGAGCCGGACCACTGGCTCTGTGCAAACGATCATCGCCATCGTCGATAGCGGCATTGACTTTACGCACCCCGACTTGGCCGGCAACCGCTGGACCAATCCGAACGAGCGAGCCGACGGGCGAGACGAGGACGGCAACGGGCTGATTGACGACACGCATGGCTGGGATTGGGTGGACAGCGACGCCGACGCCTCGGATCGCAACGGGCACGGTACGGCCGTGGCGGGCCTCGTCGCGGCGCACGGCAACAACGCGCAGGGTGTGAGCGGCGTGATGTGGCGCGCCGGGCTGTTGAGCCTGCGCGTGCTGGACAACAACGGCACGGGCGATGTGGCCTCGGCGGTCGAGGCGATAGATTACGCGACGGCGCACGGGGCCAAAGTGATCAACCTGTCGTGGGGTACGGACGGCGAGTCGATGGCGCTGAGAGACGCCATCACGCGCGCGGCGAATAGCAACGTGCTGGTCGTCTGCTCGGCCGGCAACTCGGGCCGGAACATCGACGGGACGGCTTACTATCCGGCCTCGTTTATGCTGCCGAACGTGATCGCGGTGGCGGCGACGGACGGCGATGACAACCTCGCATCGTGGTCCAACTGGGGCGCGCAGGGGGTGGCGCTGGGCGCGCCGGGCGTCGGGGTGCTGACGACGAAGATCGGCGGCGGCTATCGCAGCGTGGACGGCACGTCGGCGGCGGCCCCGCTGGTGAGCGGCATCGCGGGCCTCGTCAGGACGCTGCGGCCCGGCATCGGCGCGGCGGACACGCGGGCGGTCGTCCTGAATGGCGCGCGGCCGGTCGCGGGGCTCGCCGGGGTGTTGATTACGGGTGGCGTCGCCAATGCGGCGGGCGCGCTCGACGCGCTGGGCCGGATGAATCCGCCGGATGTGGTCGTTGTCGGGGGCGGCGGAAATAATGGCGGCGGGAATGGCAACGGCGGGGGAAACAACGGCGGCGGCGGCAATGGGCAGGGCAATGGCAACGGACAAGGGCCGAGCGTTCGACCGAGCCCGCCGGGGCGTGGTACGGGCGGGAATGGCCCCGATGGCGGTTTCAACGTCGCGCCGCCCGAGGTGACGCAAGGCCCGCCGGGGCCGAACCTGCCGAACCTCGACGATCTCCGCCGCCGGGGACCAGCGCCCGCGCCGACGCCGCGGACATCGATCCAAGCCGACCTGATGCCGTTCTGCGATCTGGATTGCGGCGACAGCGTGCCGGCGGGCGGCAGCGGCCCCGACCCGGACAGGGCGACCCCGCGCACGCAGCCGGAGAATCAGACCGGACAAACGGGAGTCGATCTCGGCTCGCGCAACTTCAACTGGAGTTTGCCGCTCGTCGGTCTGAAAGGGCGCGCGGGGTTGGACCTCGGCATCGGGCTCTATTACAACTCGCTGGTCTGGACCAAAGACGGCGGCACGATGAGGTACAACGCCGATCGCGGCTTTCCCGGCCCCGGCTTCCGTCTCGGCTTCCCCACGTTGCAGCAGCGTTACTACAACTCGCAGTCGCTGGCCTACGCCTACCTGTTGATCGCGCCTTCGGGCGGCCGTGTGGAGATGCGCCAGACCGGCACGTCGGGCGTCTATGAGTCGGCGGACGGCTCTTACACGCAGTTGATTGAGAACGGCGACGGGACGCAGACGGTGCGAACGACGGACGGCACACAGTTGAAGTTCATCGCGTCGGTGTACGGCGAATTCCGCTGCGCGGAGATCAAGGACCGCAACGGCAACTTCATCACCATCAGTTACAATGCGCTCGGCCGCCCGGCAAGCGTGGTGGATACGCTCAATCGCACGGTCAACTTCAACTACAACGCCAACAATTACCTGACCTCGATTACGCAGGCGTGGGGCGGAGCGACGCCGCACACGTGGGCGACGTTCGACTATGCGGAAATCTACATCTCGACTAACTTTCCGGGGCTGACCGTGGAAGGGCCGCACAACCAGATGGCCCCCGTGCTGAGGACGGTGGCGCTGGCCGACGGCGCGTCTTACTGGTTCGACTATACGATCTGGGGGCAGGTCTATCAGATCAGACGCTTGGCCCCGGACGGCCACCTGCTCGCCAAGACTTTCTACAACCTGCCGGGCGACACCACTACGGCGCAGACCGACTGCCCGCGCTTTACCTATCGCGGCGAATGGGCCGAGAACTGGAACAACGGCGCGGAGGCCGTCACCTTCTATAGCGTCGATCCGAACGGCGGGTGGACGCAGGTGACGACGCCGGACGGCACGGTCTATAAAGAATTCTACGCGACGAGCGGCTGGCAGAAAGGTCTGACGACAAGCACCGAGGTATGGTCGGGCGGCGTGCGGAAAAAGTGGACCACCACGCTGTGGACGCAGGATGATACCAGTCTGAACTATCAGAAGAACCCGCGCCCCGCTGAGATGAACATCTATGACATCGAGGGCAACCGGCGACGGACGACGCTCAGCTACACGTCTTACAGCCTGCCCTCAGACGTGTCTGAATGGGGCGGCACGAACGGAGACATCTTGCTGCGACGCACGCACACCGATTATGAGACGAACGCGGCCTATACGAACCGGCGTCTCATCGGCCTGCCGCGATTCAGGATGGTTTACGACGGGGCGAACATTCTGGCCTCGAAGGTCGAGTATCAATACGACTGGGAATACGGGCATCTGGTGAGCACGCCGGCCGCGCCCGTGCAGCATGACATGGCTTACGACCTCAACTTCCGCACCGGGCGGGGCAACCTGACGTTCACTTTGCGCTATGACGTGACCGACCCGGACAACGCGGCGAAGGCCGTCGAGCACAAGTGGGGCTTTGACACGGCGGGCTCGTTGATTCTGGACCGCGATCACCTCTGGCGTCAGACCAACATCAGTTACGCCGACTCGTTCTCGGACGGCAACAACGGGCGCAACACGTTCGCCTATCCGACGCGGGTGACGGACGCGGACAATTTTTCGTCCACCGTGCAGTATCATTACGGCATGGGTGTGACGACGCGGAGGCAGGATGCGAAGGGCGCGGCCGAGGAGATGACTTACGACGCGGTGGGGCGGCTGGAATGGGTCAGGAATAACCAGAACAGCGCGTGGACCTATCTGCTGTATCCGGCGGACGGGCGGAGCGTGCAGACAAATCGGAAGTTGCAGGAGGGAACGCTCTACGCCAACACGTGGGAGTTTCTGGACGGGCATGGGCGGGTGCGGGCGACGATCGCCGACAACCCGGACAGCGCGGGCCTCTACAGCGGGCAGTATTTCCACTATGACAACATGGGGCGGGTGTTCAAGCAGTCGAATCCGACCGAGATGACGGCGCAGTGGATGGCAAGCGGCGACGACGCGGCGGCGGGCTGGATTTATACGCAGCAAGCCTACGACTGGCAGGGGCGACCCACACTGACCACGCACCCGGACGGCCAGACGAGTGAGGCGACCTACGGCGGCTGTGGCTGCGCGGGCGGCGCGGTGACGACGACAAGGGATGAGCGGGGCCGACGCAGGCGCTACAGCAAAGACACGCTGGGGCGGCTGACGAAGACCGAGGAACTGAACTGGGACCAGTCGGTGTATGCGACGACCAATTACGCCTACAACGTCAGGGACCAGTTGACGCAAATCAACCAGTCGAACCTGTTCCGCAGCTTCGAGTACGACGGGCACGGGCGGCTCGCGGCGAAGACCACGCCGGAGCAGGGACGCACCAGCTACCTCTACAATCAGGACGACACCACCCAACGAGTGACGGACGCGCGGGGAGCGACGACGACGTTCGCGTACAACGGGCGCCGCCTGCCGACCTCCATCAGCTACGGCGTGCCGGCGGGGGTGGCAGCCACCGCCAACGTCAGCTTCCAGTACGACGCGGTGGGCAACCGCACCTCGATGACGGACGGGCTGGGGACAGTCACCTACAGCTACGACACCTTGTCACGACTCAACTGGGAAGAGCGCGCCTTCAACGGGGCGGGGACGTACCGGCTGACTTACGGCTACAACTTGGCGGGGCAGCTAACGAGCGTGACGAACCCGTGGGGCTCGCAGGTCGGCTACACGCAGAATCAGGTGGGACAGACGACCGGGGTCACGGGGGCGGGTGTGGGCAGCGCGCCGGTGTACGCGCAGAACGTCAAGTACCGGGCGTTTGGTGGGCTGAAGGAAGCAGGCTACGGCAACGGTAAGTCGCTTCAACTTCAATACGACAATCGTTTGCGACTAACGCGCTACGACGTGGCCGGGACGCTCGGCTTCGACTACTCGTATGGCAACTTCTCGGAGAACAGCGGACGGGTGACGTTCGCCGACAATCTGTACGACCAGACGTTGGACCGCTCATTCGACTACGACCACTTAGGCCGGCTCATCTACTCGCACTCTGGGAACGAAGCGCGTGGGCACGTCGGGGTGCAAGCGTGGCCGCCGGGGATGCCAGCCGACGGTCCTTACTCACATCATTACAACTACGATACGTTCGGCAACCTGACGTACCGGCTGGGGTGGGGCGGGGCGAATTCGTCGTACAATGCCAGCTACACGAACAATAAACGTAGCGGCCTCAGCTACGACGCGGCGGGCAACGTGACCTCAGACGGCGGGCAGACCTATCAATACGACGCGACGGGGCAGCAGACCTTCGCTTCGGGCAGCGGCGGCATCACACAGGCTTACGACGGCGACACGCTCAGAGTGAAGAAGACCGAGAACAGCACAACGACTTACTACCTGCGCTCATCAGTCTTGGGCGGGCAGGTGGTGGCCGAGGTGGTCAACGGCTCATGGACGCGCGGCTACGTCTATCTCGGCTCACAACTCTTAGCGATCCAGCAGGGCGGCGTCAAGTGGGTCCATCAAGACCCAGTGGCGAAGTCGCAACGCCTCACCGACTCTGCGGGCAACGTCACGGCGGGCGTCGAGTTGGACC
>JBOGOY010000013.1:0-15531 GCA_050748185.1 Pyrinomonadaceae bacterium | reverse complement strand
GGGTCGCGCCGTTCCCGCGCGACACGGTCTCGGGGGCCGCGTGCGGGGCCGAAGCCTCTACTTCATCAGGGGCGTCGGTTGGCAATTCCGCGGAGGGAATCTGTGTCGCGGCGGGTAGCGCTGAAGAAGTGGCCGGCTGCTCGGCACGCGCCGCCGGGGCGAGTTTCTTGAGGACGCGCACGGCCTTGCCGGGGCCGCCGGCGGCGTCGGGTTCCTCTGCCTGCGGTTCCGGCGCGAGGCCAACGGCGGCGTCGGCGGCGTCGTCCGACGCCATCGCGCCCGCGTCCGCATAAGTGGACGGCGGGACAGAGGCGTGGATGTCATCGCCCGCCTCGCCTTCGCCGGCTACGCGCGGAGCCTTTTTAACGACGCGCACGGCGCGCGGGGCCGTCGGCTCTTTCTTCGGAAAATATTTGTTCCGAATCTTCTCGGCCAACTCTTTCGAGATGGTGTTCGAGGGCACGCTGACGTCAACGCCCTCGCGCCGCACCTCTTCGATGAGCCGCTTGGATTCGAGCTTCAATTCTTTGGCTAGATCGTAAATACGAATCTTGGAATGGACGGTCATGCACTCCTTCTCCGACGCTTGAGGTAAAACGGCGTCGCGCGCTGCAAAAGGTTATCAACTGTCGCCTGTGAGGTCTTCTGCCTTTTGCCGCCACGCCGCCGCCTCATTCGTCAACTAAGGGCACAGCGCCGCCGCGGGCAAAGGGAGAGTCTGACAGGCTTCTCGCTCAGGCGCGACGCGACGCCCCGCAGGGGGGCGACACGCCGACGCCGTTGGTTACTCTGCGCTGCCGGAAGCATCTTCATCACGCTTCTCAACGCTGTCGGCAGCGCGCTCGTCATTAGTTTCGACGCGGTACTCGGGCGCGGGCGCGGAAGACACCTGCACCTCGGGCGCGGATGCTTCCGCGGCGGAGACGAACGGATCGATCGGCTCGTCATCCTCTACTGCCGGAGCCTCGTCGTCCGCCGCAGCCGCCGCCTCGTCGGCGAGCATCGCCGCGCCGGTCGAAGTGATGTCGGGCGACGGCGTGATCGTGTCGGGCCTGAGATCGCGCCCGGTTTCCTGCAGGGCCAACTCGTCCGCCGAGATCGGCTCGGCCTCGGAGTTGGCGACCGGATCGGCCGACTCTTCGGCCAGAATCTCGGCCTCGGCGCGGAACGGCGCGCCCTGCCGCACGGCCTCGTCGTAACCTTCGGCGATCATCGCCTCCGAAGGCTCGACCGGGCCGGCGTCGCTTTCCGGATCGAACTCGGCCGAAACCGCGTGCTGTTCCATCGGACGATTGCCGTCGTTATCCATCGTCATTTCCGCCGCCGGGCCTTCAAACTCACCGGCGTCCGCGTCGCCGGTCTGTAAAATTCCCGACTCCTCGTTCCCCGCTTCTTCGCCCTGCGCCGCTTCGTCGCCGGCCTCTTGCCGGCTCAGTTCGCGCGCGGCGACGACCGCCTGCGCCGAAGTGATCATCATTTCGGCCTCGTCGAGCGAGATGTCGAGGAACTCCACGAGATCGTCGAGCGAGGTCGCGGCCAGCGCGTCGATGTCCTCGATGTTGTGCTCGGCGAGCGCGGCCGTGGTGGCCGCCGTGATGCCTTCGATCGCGGTCAGCGGGACGGCTTCGCCTGAGGCGATCAACGCGCCCATCTGCGCGGCTACCTCGCGCTTCAATTCCTCTTCGCTGCGGATGTCGATGTTCCACCCGACAAGCTTCGTAGCGAGGCGCACGTTCTGCCCGCGCTTGCCGATCGCGAGCGAAAGTTGGTCCTCGTTGACGATCACTTCCATCTGCCGCCGCTCGATGTCGGTGATCCGCACTTGGTTCACTTTGGCGGGCGACAAGGCGTTGGCCGCGAACACCGAGGGCTCGTCCGACCACTCGATGATGTCGATTTTTTCGCCGCGCAATTCGCGGATGATGGCCTGCACGCGCGAGCCCTTCATGCCGACACAGGCCCCCACCGGATCGACGTCGCGCTCGTTAGAGGCGACGGCGATCTTGGCGCGCTCGCCGGGCTCGCGGACGGCCGATTTGATGACCACCGTCTCGTCGTAAATCTCCGGCACTTCCATCTCGAAGAGGCGCTTGATCATTTCCGGCGAAGAGCGCGAGACCTCGACCTGCGGCCCCTTGGCCTCTTTTGACACGTCGCTGATGACGACGCGGATGCGCTCGCCCTGCGTCCACTGCTCGCCGCGCGACTGCTCTTTGCGCGGCAGGATCGCCTCGACCGTGCCGAGGTCCACGATGAGATCGCCGCGCTCGAAGCGCTTGACGTAGCCGTTGATGAGATCGCCGACCTTGTCCACGTAGAGTTCGTAGATGTTGGCGCGCTCGGCGTCGCGCACTTTCTGGAAAAGAATCTGCTTCGCGGTCTGCGCCGCGATGCGCCCCATCTCCTCCATCGGCAGCGGGAGTTGCAGTTCGTCGCCGAGGTCCACTTCGTCGCCCGCCAGTTCGCGCGCTTCTTCGAGCGAGAGTTCGCGAGCCGGGTTCGTTACCTCTTCGACGATCACCTTCGAGGCGAACAGTTCGAGCCCGGCCTCGGCGTTCCATTCGACAACGAGTTCCTCGCCCGACTTGAACTGCTTGCGCGCCGCCGCGCGCACGGCCTCTTTCATCGCCTCGATCACCAGATCGCGGTCGATGCCTTTCTCCTTGCACAATGCGTCAATGCTCTGGCCGATGGTTGCGCTCATAAAGTTTCTGGGGGCTTTCGGTTCAGGGGCGGCGGGAGGGAGGGGCTGAGATCTCAAATTTGAAACTTCAAATCATGGATTTCATGTTCAACGTCCCCTCGCCGAATCGCCGTCGTCCGACCTCATCTGGCTATTCAGTTGTTATTCAGTTGTTCCGGACCGCCCTGCTTGGGCGGCGGCTCGCTCGCGTTCCGCCGCGAGGCGGAATTCCGCCTCGACGTCGATCTCCAAATTCGCCTTCGCAATCGACTCGACGGGGACGTGCACGAGCCCCGTGGTCTTGTCGTCGAAAACAACGTCGTCGCCCTCGACGCCGACGATCCGGCCGCGGAAATTGCGCTGGCCGCCGACGGGCACGCGCGCCTTCAGCTTCGCCAGCCGTCCGGCGAAGCGCTCGTAGTCTTCACGCCGGTACAGGCCGCGTTCGAGGCCGGGAGAGGAGACTTCAAGTGTATAGGCCGAAGGGATGAAATCTTCCACGTCGAGGACGGTTCCCATATGGTGGCTGACGTTCGCGCAGTCACCGTGGGTCACGCCCTCCTCGGGCCGGTCGATGAAGACACGCACCGCCAAACCGCGGCCCGCGGCGGCGATTTCGACGTGAACCAACTCGACGCCGTACTCCGTAGCCGCCCGCCCGGCGATCTCCCGGACGTGCTCTTCCACCGCCCTCGCTTCCAACGCTGTTCGGCTCTCCCGTCGCCGGAAATTGCCCTTCGCGCAAAATAAAAAGCGGGCGCGAACCCACCAGACGAGAATTCCGCGCTCCGGGCAAGAGACGAATTATACGGAAAGGGTACAGGCGAGGCAAGCCAGCGAAAACGCGGGGCTTGCGGGAGAACCGCACGAGGCGGGAGGCGAGGGCAGGGCCGCCATCCGTCCCGCGCTGGGGGCGGGTTGCGCGGTCGCCCCGCTCAGCCGGCGAGTTTCGCTTTTACCGCCTCGCTCAAGGCGCGCCCGTCAACCGAGCGGCCGGCAAGTTGGCCTTGAGCGGCTTTCATCACGGCGCCCATCTCGCGCATCGAGGCCGCGCCGGTCTCGGCGACGGCCGCGGCGACGGCTTGCTCGATCTCCTCGCCGGTCGCGGCCCGCGGCAGGTATTCCTCGATGACGACGATCTCGGCGCGCTCTTTGTCGGCCAGTTCCGCCCGGCCGCCCTTCTCGTACTGCTCGACCGAATCTTTCCGCTGTTTAACGAGCGATTGCAGCAGTTTCGTCATCTCCTCGTCGGTCAATTCGCCGCCTTTCTCGATTTCGCGGTTCATGGCGGCGGCCTTGACCATGCGGAGGGTCGAGGTGCGTTCAGCCTCACGCGCCTTCATCGCGGCGGTCAGGTCGTTGACGATGCGTTGTTTTAAGCTCATAGCGATCAGTCCTCAGTCGTCAGCTTTGCCGGGCCAGCCGTCTGCTCGTGACGATTTAAATCTGCTGTCGAACAGGACCGATTATAGAACAACTCCGGCCGCCACGCTGCCGACAGCTATGGCCGACAGTTATGCGCGAGTGGAGAAAACGGCTTTGGCCGCACGGCGCGGTGCGTGGTATAAACCCCACACAGTTCATCCCATACAGGCCGACAGGGGAAAGCTCGTGAATCCCACGCAATCAACCGTCCTCCTCGTCGAGGACTACGACGACACGCGCGAGTTCATGCGAATGCTGCTCGAAATGAAAGGCTTCCGAGTGTTCGAGGCCGTGAACGGCAAAGAGGCTGTCGCGCTCGCCCCACAGATCAAGCCCGATCTGATTCTGATGGATTTGGAGATGCCCGTCCTCAACGGCTACGAGGCCACGCGCCAGATTCGCGCCATCCCGGCCATGCGAGACGTGCCGGTGATCGCCGTCTCGGCCCACTGCAGCGGCGAGCTACAAAACGAGGCTTTGGCCGCCGGGTGCGCCGAGTGCATCTGTAAGCCGGTGGACATCTCACTCGTGGACGGCGTCATCGAGCGATACTTCCGCCATTAATCACTTAATTCCTCAGAAGTGACAGGTGAACAGTGACAAGTGACAGGATGCTGTCAGTGTGGCGCGACACGGAAGCGCGTTCGGGGCCGAACAGACTGAGGGAGAGTCGGCCCATCGGCTCACGCCAATCGCACCATCTTTGGCTCTGTCTTGTCACTCGGTCACTCGTCACTTGTCACTTTTGCATAAGCAGTCGGCCGCCGCGCCGCCCGGCGCAGCGGAGTCAACTCGCGGACTATCACTTCACAACCTGAGAGATGGACATGAGCAGCGTGCCAGACGAAGTTAGCGCGCCGGCGTCGGAGCAAGAGAAGACCGCGTCCGTGCTTGAGAGCATCACTGATGCTTTCGTCTCCGTCGATCGCGAGTGGCGCTACACCTACGTCAACCAAAGGGCGGCGCAGATGCTGGGCCGGCGGCCCGCGGAGTTGCTCGGCAGGAACCTGTGGGAACTCTACCCGCAGGCCACCGGCACCGTGTCGCACCGAGAACTGCACCGGGCGATGGCCGAAGGGGTGAAAGTTCAGTACGAGTACCTGTCTCCGGCGGTGGGGGAGTGGCTCGAAGTCCACGCTTACCCCACTCCTGACGGCCTGTCCATCCACTTTCAGAAGATCACCGAGCGCAAGCGGGTGGAAGAGGCGTTGCGCGAAAGCGAGCAGCAACTGCGGCTCGTTACCGACGCGATGCCCGCGCTGATCTCCTATGTTGACGCCGAACACCGCTACCGCTTCGTCAACAAAACTTATACCGATTGGTTCGGGCACGAGCCGGAAGAGATTGTCGGAAAACACCTCCGCGAAGTGCTCGGCGAAGCCGCTTACGCGGCGGTCCTCCCGGCGTTGGAAAAAGTGTTCGCCGGTCAGGCCTTCACCTTCGAGCGCTGGCTGCCCTACAAAGACGGCGGGGCGCGCTTCGTCTCGGTCAATTACGTGCCGGACCGAGAGGCGGGTGGTGGGCGCGTCAAAGGTTACTACGCTTTAGTGCAGGACATAACCGAGCGCAAAGAGACGGAAGAACAGTTGCGCCGCACGCAGGCCCGACTCGAATCCGCGCTCGAAGCCGGACTCGCCGGAACTTTCTACTGGGACATACAGAAAGATCGCATCGTCACCGACGAAAACATGATGCGGTATTTTTCCCTTTCCGCACGGGCGCTTCAGGAAGGCGTGCCGCTCGAAGAAGTGCTGCCCGCCATTCACGACGAGGACCGTTTGTTGGTCGCGCGGGCGCTCTCCGAAGCGATCGAACAAAGCGGCGTGTATGCGGTCGAGTGTCGCGTCAACCATTCCGACGGTTCGACGCGCTGGCTCTCGGCCCGCGGGCGGGTCGAGCGCGACGAGTCCTCGGGCGAGGTCGCCGGGCTGCCCGGCTTTGCGGTTGACATCACCGAACGCCGAACAGCCGAACAGTTCTTGCGCGAGAGCGAACGGCGGTATCGAACTTTGTTCGATTCGATTGACGAAGGCTTTAGCGTGCTGGAAATCCTGTTTGACGAAAACGGCCAGCCCGCGGATTACCGCTTTCTGGAGATCAATCCGGCGTTCGAGCAGATGACGGGAATCCCGGCCGACGCGGCGCTGAGCGGAAAGACGGCGCGGCAACTGGTCCCGGACCTCGAAGACAAGTGGGTCGAAATCTACGGGCGGGTCGCTGTGACGGGCGAACCGGTTCGCTTTGTGGACAATTCAGACGTGATGAACCGCTGGTTCGACGTTTATGCTTTCCCCTTCGGAGAGCGAGGCCGCGGGCAGATTGCGCTGGTGTTTAACGACAACACCGAGAGCAAACAAGCGGAACGGACGCAACAGCTCCTGTTTGAAATCGCCGAAAAGATTCGTCGGGCGGAGACAGCGGAAGATTTGCTGCACGAAACGGCGCAGGCCATCGGGCGTCACCTCGGTGTGGCGCGGTGCGCGTTCGACGAAGTGAATCTTGAAAGCGAGACGGTCACGGTTCACCGCGATTATTATGCCGAAGGTTTACAGCCCGGAGCGCGCTCTTTTTCAATGGCGGAGTTCAGTCAAGCGACTTTGGGAGACATCAAGGCCGGACGCACCGTCGTCGTTTCCGATGCTGCCGCCGACGAGCGCACCGCCACGCTTTACGAAACCGAATACCAGCCGCACGGCTTTGCGGCTTACGTCGCCGTTCCCCTGTTGCGCGACGGGCGCTGGGCGGCGACGCTGTGGGCCAACTACGAAGCGCCGCACGCATGGAGCGGGCAGGAGGTCGCTTTACTTGAGACGGTCGCCGAACGGACTTGGCTGGCGGTGGAAAAACTGCGGAGCGAAGCGGCTCTGCGCCAATCCGAAGAACAGTTTCGGATCATGGCAAATTCGATCGCGCAGTTCGCGTGGGTGGCTGATGCCGAAGGCTATATTTTCTGGTACAACGACCGCTGGTTTGAATACACCGGCACGACGTTCGAAGAGATGCGGGGCTGGGGCTGGCAAGCGGTGCACCACCCCGAAGAAGTCGGGCGCGTCGTTGGCAGCTTCAAACACTCCATTGCCACCGGCGAGCCATGGGAAGACACTTTCCCGCTCAGAAGTAAAACGGGCGCATACCGTTGGTTCCTCTCGCGCGCGCGGCCCATCCGCGACGAGCAGGGGCGCATCGTGCGCTGGTTCGGCACGAACACCGATGTCGAAGAGTTGCGGCAAGCGCGACAATCCGCCGAGCATGCCAACCGCCTGAAAGACGAGTTCTTAGCCACGGTCTCGCACGAACTGCGAACGCCGCTCACCGCTATCCTCGGCTGGGCCAAAATGCTGCGCGCCGGGGGCCTCGGCCCCGAAGTGGTCCCACGCGCCCTCGCCACCATCGAGCGGAACGCGGAGGCGCAGAACCAGTTGATCGAAGACATCCTCGACGTGTCGCGCATCATCACGGGGAAACTCCGTTTGGAAACGCGCCCCGTTAACCTCGTCGCCGTCATCGACGCCGCCGTTGACGTCGTGCGCCCGGCGCTCGGGGCGAAGCGAATTCTCCTCAAGACGAAGTTCGATCCGGACGCGGCGCTCGTCTCGGGCGACACCAGCCGCCTGCAACAGGTGGTCTGGAACCTGCTCTCGAACGCCGTCAAGTTCACGCCGGCGGAGGGCGAGATCGTCGTGCGACTCGCGCGCGCCCGCGGCCACGCGGAGATCTCCGTGCGCGACACGGGCGAGGGCATCAGCCCGGAATTTCTGCCCTACGTGTTCGAGCGCTTCCGCCAAGCGCAAGGGGGGACCAACCGCCGGCACGGCGGCCTCGGCCTCGGCCTCGCCATTGTGCGCCACCTCGTCGAACTGCACGGCGGGGCGGTGGGCGCGGCGAGTGAGGGCGAGGGGCGCGGCGCGACCTTCACCGTCCGGCTCCCGCTCTCCGCCTTGCGGATGGCGGATGACGGCTGGGGGAATGAAGAAAGGGATCCGCCATCCACCGTTCGCAATCTGGCATCCGCCATCTTAAAAGGCGTGCGCGTGCTGGTGGTGGACGACGAGCCGGACGCGCGCGAACTGGTCGGCACGATGCTTTCGCAGCACGGAGCCGAGGCGATTATCGCCGCCTCAACCGCCGAGGCGCTGGACAAGTTGAAGGAGAACTGTCCGGACGTACTCGTCAGTGACATCGGGATGCCGTCGGAAGACGGCTACGCGCTGATCCGCCGGATCAGGACACTCGACGCGCGCGGGAGCGAACTGCCCGCCGTCGCCCTCACCGCCTACGCCCGCGCCGAAGATCGCCTGCGTTCTCTCGAAGAAGGCTATCAAGCGCACCTCACGAAGCCCGTGCGGACGGCGGAACTGATCCAAGTGATCGCGCGGTTGGCGGGAAAAGCGGCAGGTTGAGGCGGTGACGCGCGCTCTCTCTGTATGGTCTGAGCGTGAGGGCAGAAATGATCCACGAAACCACACGAACCAGAACGCACGAAATTCGTGATCTTTGTTTCGTGTGATTTCTTGGACGAAGTCTTTCCCTCTATCCCAACATTATCAGGTTCGATCTCGGAGCCGCGATGATTTGCCCGCAGTGCAAGGAAGATGTGAAAGACGGTGCGCGGTTCTGCTCCGACCGCGGCCTTTCGTTAGCGTCCTTCAACACGCCGACCGAAAGGGCGGAAGCGCTTGACCTGCCTCCAACCCTGCCCGACTTCGATCCGCTGGTCGGTCAAGTGCTCGACGGAAAATACGAGCTGATGGCGCGCCTCGGCGAAGGCAGCATGGGCGCGGTCTATCGCGCCCGCCGCGTCCACATCGGCGACGAGGTGGCGGTCAAGGTGCTGCTGCGGAAGTACGTCGCCGATGGCGGCCTCGTCGAGCGTTTCCGCCGCGAGGCCCGCGCCGCCGCGATGTTGCGCCACCCGAACATCGTCGCCATCTACGACTACGGCGAAGCGCGCGGCGATGACGCTCCCGCCTTCATCATCATGGAGTTGGTCGAAGGCGCGTCGCTGCGCCAACTCTTGCGGGATGAAAATCGCCTGACGCCGGAGCGCGCCGTCCTCCTGATGCGCGACATCTGCGCTGGCGTCAGCGCGGCTCATCGCCGGGGCATCTTCCACCGCCATCTCAAACCCGACAACGCCATCGTGCTGCCGCCCGACGAAGACCGCGAGCGCGAGACGGTCAAGGTCGTGGACTTCGGCACCGCCAAACTGCGCGACATGGCGGGCGCGCCAACGCTGACGCAGACCGGCATGATCAGGGGGACGCCCTATTACATGTCGCCCGAACAATGTCGCGGCGAACATCTCGATGCGCGCGCGGACGTGTACAGTCTCGGCGCAATGCTCTAGGAGATGCTCGCCGGCCGGCCACCTTTCATCACGCCGAACTTTATGGGCGTCCTTACCAAACACATCACGGAAGCTCCACCGCCGTTGTCAGCAGAGTTAAGCGTGCCGCCTGCGCTTGAAGCAGTGATGATGCGCGTTCTGGCAAAAGAACCCAACGCGCGACAGACGGACGCCACTGAACTCTCGCGCGAACTCCGTGCCGCCGAAGAGGAAGCAAGACGACGCACAACGGAAACACCGACGACTTACCGCCGTCGGAAGAAATTGAAAGGAGCGGAGCCGGACACCAGTTTTTACGTACAGAACGCCGCGTGCATGATCGGCCGGCAAACACTCGATCTGGAAGTTGACCCGCCGCCCGATACGGTCGTGGAGATCGACACGACGAACGAATCGTTAAGTGAGTTTCCGATTTACGCCGCGTTGAGCGTGCCTGAGATTTGGCTTTACGACGGAAACAAAATGCTCTTCTACCAACTCGCGAATCAGCAGTACGCGGAAGTTCCACACAGTCTGGCGTTCCCCTTGCTGGCCGCTGAAGCGCTGACGGAATTTCTGGAGCGCAACCGGACGGAGGGGCAAACCGCTGCTCTCCGCGCGTTTCGCCAGTGGGCGCAGGCACCGGCAGCGAACATCAAAGAGTAAGTCCCTCTCACGCCACTCAATCTTCTTTCAGCCGCCATCCCCGTTTGAACGCGCGAGGTACTTCCGCAGAAAGCGCCCGGTGTGCGACTCAGGGTCGCGCATGATTTCTTCGGGCGGGCCGGTCACGACTACCCGGCCGCCGGCGTCGCCGCCTTCGGGGCCGAGATCGATGAGGTGATCGGCCGTCTTGATCACGTCCAAGTTGTGCTCGATGACGAGGAGCGAGCCGCCCGCCTCGATCAACGTGCGGAAGGCGGCGAGCAGCTTGTTGATGTCGTCGAAGTGCAATCCGGTCGTTGGCTCGTCGAAGATGTAGAGCGTCCGCGACCCGGTGCGCTTGGCGAGATGCGCGGCGAGCTTGATACGCTGCGCCTCGCCGCCCGACAGGGTGGTCGCCGACTGACCGAGGCGCAGGTAGCCGAGCCCCACGTCATCGAGCACCCGCATCCGGTTGGCAATCTTCCCCACGTCGCGAAAGAAGGTCAGCGCCTCTCTGACCGTCATGCTCAGCACGTCGTTGATGTTCTTGCCGCGGTAGCGCACGTCCAAGACCTGCGGCTTGAAGCGCGTGCCCTTGCACTCTTCGCAGACCAGTTCCACGTCGGCTAAGAATTGCATCTCGACGGTCACGGTCCCGCCGCCCTCGCACACGTCGCAGCGCCCGCCGGGCACGTTGAAAGAGAAGTGCGAGGGGTCCAATCCCTTCGCTTGCGCGTCGCGCGTCTGCGAGAAGGCTTCGCGGATGCCGTCGTAAACCTTGATGTAGGTGACGGGGTTCGAGCGCGGCGTGCGACCGATCGGCGACTGGTCCACCAAAATTACCTCGTCCACATGTTGCCCGCCTTCGAGCTTCTGAAACTGGCCGACGTGTCCCTGCCACTCGCCGCGCTGTTTTTTCAGACCCGCGTAAATAATGTCGTGCATCAGCGTTGACTTGCCCGAGCCAGAGACGCCGGTGATGCAGACGAACAGATCGAGCGGGATTTCGACATCCACGCCTTTCAGGTTATGCTCGCTCGCGCCGCGGACGACGAGTTTCTTCTTGCCGGGCGCGCGCCGCTGCTTCGGCTCTTTGATCTCATTCTCGCCGCGCAGGTATTTGCCGGTCAGCGTGGGCGCATCGCGCACCAACTCGTCGAAGTCGCCCTCGAAGACGACGCGCCCGCCGAGTTCGCCCGCCGCCGGGCCGACATCCAAGATATGATCGGCGGCGCGCATCATCTCGACATCGTGCTCGACGACGAGGACCGTGTTGCCGATGTCGCGCAAGTTGTGCAACAGCTTGATGAGCCGCTCGCTGTCGCGCGGGTGCAGGCCGATCGAGGGCTCGTCCAGCACGTAGAGCGCGCCGACGAGCGACGAGCCGAGGTTGGTGGCGAGTTGGATGCGCTGCGACTCGCCGCCCGAAAGGGTCGAGGCCAGACGGCCGAGCGTCAGGTAGTCGAGCCCCACGTCAACCAAAAACCGCAGGCGGCGGTGGATCTCCAACAGTACCTTGTCGGCGATGGCCGTCTGCTCGGGCGAGAGTTCGAGCCGCTCGAAAAAGACCGCCGACTCTTTGACCGGCAGCGCGCAGACTTCCGGCAGAGTCATCCCGCCGACTCGCACGTCGCGCGCCTCCTGCCGCAGACGCCCGCCGTTACATTCGGGGCAGAGCGTGTAGCCGCGATACTTGGAGAGGAAGACGCGAACGTGCAGCTTGTACTTCTTCGTCTCCAGCCACGCGAAAAAGCCGCGGATTCCGCTCCAACTGCCTTTGCCTTCGACGACCGCGCGCTGCTGCTGTCGCGTGAGCGCCGCGTAAGGCTCGTCCAACGGAATCCCCTCGGACTTGCAGAAGCGGCGCAACTCGGTGCGCGCCCAGTCGTACTGCGGCTTGGTCCACGGCTCGACCGCGCCCGCTTCGAGCGAGAGTTGCGGGTTGGGGATGACGAGGTCGAGATCGAGCCCGATCGTGTTGCCGAAGCCCTGACAGGTCGGGCACGCGCCGAAGGGGTTGTTGAAACTGAACAGGCGCGGTTCGGGCTGCGCGTAGATCGTGCCGTCGTAGCGGCACTCGAAGCGTTCGGAAAAGCGCAAGGTTTGCGGCGGCTCGTCTCCTCCGACCGCTTCGACGAAAGCGACGCCGTGCCCTTCGACGAAGCACGTCTCCAAAGAGTCAACCAGCCGTTCGCGCACGTCCGCCCCGGCGACGAGACGATCCACCAGCACATAGACGCCCTCGAAATCGGGGCGCGTGAAGTCGTCTGGCGAGCGCAGATCGATCGTCTCGCCCTGACTGTAGAGGCGCGTGAAGCCGCGTTGCATCAGGCTCATCAGGTGCGCCGTGACGAACTGCGGGCGGGGAGACGGGGTGACTTGACGTGGAGACGTGGAGACGTGGAGACGGGGCGAAGCAGAACCGCGACGACCGCCGCTTTTGCTTTTCTTTTTCTCCCCGTCACCCCGTCTCCACGTCTCCTCCGGTCCCCCCGTCTCCCCGTCACCACCCTGCCCCACCGCCGCGAGTCCCGCCGAGGCGGGAAACAGCACGTAGAAGCGCGCACCTTCGGGGAGCGTCGCAAGAGTTTCCGAGGCGGCGGATTCGGGCGAGTCCTTGTGCACTTCGCGCCCGCAGACGCGGCAGTAGGTTGTGCCGACGCGCGCGTAGAGCAGCCGCAGGTAATCGTAAATCTCGGTCTGCGTGCCGACCGTGCTGCGCGGGTTGCGGGTCGAGTTCTTCTGCCGGATGGCGATCGCGGGTGGGATGCCGCGCACCTCGTCCACATCGGGCTTGTCCATCCGTTCGAGGAACTGGCGGGCGTAGGCCGAAAGCGACTCGACGTAACGGCGCTGCCCTTCGGCGTAAATCGTGTCGAACGCGAGCGAAGATTTGCCCGACCCGGAGACGCCGGTGACCACTGTCAGCCGCTCGATCGGAATCGAGAAGTTGACGTTCTTCAGGTTGTTGACGCGCGCCCCGCGCACCGTGATCGCTTGTTCTGTCATGTCTGAAATGGTCGCCCGGCCGCACGGTGAACTATTTCGTGCGCGGGCGAACCACACATGATAACCCTTCTCACGGGGAAGACGAAACGCAGGGGGCCGCGCGGAGGCGGGGAGCGAGTTTTGCGGAGTGCGCGCCGTGTGGTATCAAAAGATGGTGCTTAATTCCGAGCGAAACAAAAGAGAGATGGTCGTGCGGGTCGGTCAGCCCGCCCCTGATTTCGCGCTCAGCGACGAGAAGGGCGAGACGTGGCATCTATCCGAGCGTCGCAGGAAAGTGGTCGCGCTCCTGTTCTACCCGCGCGACGAAACACTGGTCTGCACCAGACAACTCTGCTCGGTGCGGGATCATTGGGCCGACTATCTGGAGACCGGCGCGGAAGTCGTCGGCATCTCGCCCGGCACCGCGGAGTCGCACCGCGAATTTGCGCGCAACCACAGCCTGCCCTTGCCCCTGCTGGCCGACACCGACGGCGAAGTCACGAAAACCTACACCGCGCACCGCTGGATGCCCGATTGGGCCACGCGCGCCATCGTCGTGGTCAGCGCCGAAGGCATTGTCCGCTCGCGCAAAATCATGCTGAGGGCGTTCCGCCCGAGCGACAAGACTGTCATCGCCGCAATCCTGCTGGCGCGTTATGACGCCCTCGTCAACGAGTCCAAATCACGGCCCCGCTAATAGGCGCGGCGGCACAAAAACTATTCAACCTTTAAACGCTTATTGAGCCTGCGGAAAAGCGGGCCGCTCACCAGCGCGCGTCGTAGCGCGCGAAGCCGGCGCGCCACGCGCTGCCCTCGCCGAGCAGTGGAATCTCGCCCCGAAAACTGAGCGGCGCATCGGCCGGGCGGCGGACGCGGTAGGTGTGGCCCGTGGGCGACGCGACCGAGAGCGTTACCTGCTCAAGACTGGCGGCGACGATGGTCGCGGCGCGCCAGTCTTTGCGGCAGCGCAAAACGAGGCGCGCGCCTAAAGGGAGCGAGGCGAGGGTGCGGACCTGTCCGGGCGGTTGAGATGAAATGAGGTCGGCGAAAGGCTCTCTCAGCGGGTTGACTGTTTCGAGCGTCTCCGGCGACCTCTCAAGCGGGTGGCTCACGACGTTGGCTTAGACGAGCGGGCTCGGGTCTTCAAACGGCAGGTCGGGCTGCCGGCCCCCCGGGCCGCCGCCCCGGACGGCGTAGGCGCGCAGCGCGGCCGAGACGATCACAAAGCCGATCGTCATCCACAGAACCGCCCAGACGATCGCCGGGATGCCGGTGGCCGCGGCCATGTTGCCGGCGTCCGTCTGCGTCCCCGAAGTGAGCGACAGCAGCGCCAGATTCTTCAGATCGAAGATCGCGTTCAGGACGCACTGCACCGCGAGGAAGCCGACGAGGAAGTTGGCGGCGCGCGGGCTGAAGTATTTGGCCGCGGCCAGCAGGCCGGCCGCAATGGCGAGGCCCGCCAGCAATGTGAACGGCTGAAGCGAAAAGTCTGTCAGCGGGGCGATGAAACCGAAGACGAACGCCAGTCCGAGAATGACGACGGCTGAGCCGGCGAGCACGGCCCGCGCCTTGACGCGGTGGCGCACCAGCCAGAGCAGCAGCGCGCCGAACAGGATCGCGCCGAGATAGCCGGCGCTGGAAATGAAGAACCGCGAAAACGACCCGCCCGGCGCGGCGAACGTCTCGGTCAGGCCCGAGGCGTCGATGGCGACGCTGAGACTTCTGACCGAGTGGCCGGTCAGCACGGCGGCGAGCGCGTGGCCGCCTTCGTGGATGAACGTCACGAACAGTCGGAACGGGTAAGTCAGGATGCTGGCGTAGGGGATGAACCACAGGACGAAGGCGAGCAGTGTGGCAAAGAGGAGCGTGCGAACCTGCGGGCGCGCGTCGCGTGCGATCTGTAATTTCATCTTCGGCTTCTCCGCTTGAAAAATTGTGTGTTTGCCTCGGCCGTGCCGTTCGCCGTCATTGTACGCCGAACGCCACAAAGGCGAAAGGCGCAGGGCGGACGGCGAAAGGGTAAACGCCTCCTACCCCGCCGATGTTCCTGATTACTTTCGCCCTTCGCCCTTCACCTTCCCCCTTTCATAGTCGCCCGACTTGCCGCCGGTCTTCGATTCCAGACGCACGTCCGTGATCGTCATCGACTTGTCCACCGCCTTGCACATGTCATAGACGGTGAGCGCGGCGATTGAGACGGCGGTCAGCGCCTCCATCTCGACGCCGGTCTGAGCGCGCGTCGCCACCTCGGCTTCGAGTCGAACACCGTCGTCACAGAGTTTCGCGCGCACCTCGATCTGCGTCAGCGGCAGCGGGTGGCAGAGCGGGATGAGATCGGCCGTGCGCTTCGCGGCCATGATGCCGGCGAGACGCGCCGTCTCCAGCGGATCACCTTTGGGCGTCCGCGACGCGCGCACCGCCGCGACCGTCTCCGCTGACATCAGCGCGCGGGCCGAGGCGACGG
>JBOGOY010000012.1:0-15561 GCA_050748185.1 Pyrinomonadaceae bacterium | reverse complement strand
CGAAAAATGAGTTTCAGGTTTGAGGTTTCAAGTTTCAGGTTCAATTCACGCCTGAAACCTGCAACCTCAAACTTGAAACCTCAAACCCCTATGCTCTGGGACTTCGAACTGGCGGGACGGCGCGTGCGCCTGTGGCAGCGGCCGGGAGAGAGTTACGCGCACGTGCTGATGAAGGGGCTGGGGTACGCGATGTACGTCGCGGCATTCCCCGAGTTTGAGATCGAGCAGGCGGTCGGCCTGCGGTACAAGCCCGATCTGGTCGCGCGCTCACGCGCCGAGTCGGGGCCGCGCTTCCGGTTCTGGGGCGAATGCGGCCAGACCGCGGTCAGGAAGGCGCACTGGCTGCTGAAGCACGCGGGCACGGAGCAACTGGTGTTGTTCAAACTCGCAATCAACGCGACGGCGCTCGCCGCGGAACTGCGCTCTGCCGTCGAGCCGCGCCACCGGCAGCCGGGTCGCCTGTCGATCATTAATTTCAGAGAAGACATCGTCGCGCTCACCTCAAGCCGTCGCCTTGCGGTCGTGCCCCAAAGCTGGTACACCAGAATTGAAGTTTGATTTTCCCGAAGCGCCCATTCAAATAGAGATGCCACGAGTGACGGAGCAGCCTCAAGCTGAGATCGAAATCCGCGAGCTGACGACGGTCGAAGAATTTGACGCCTGCGTGCGCCTGCAACGCGCCGCCTTCGGGCTGGAAGATTTAGAGCTTTCGCCGCGCCGCCACCTCGTCGTCTCGCGCAGCGCGGGCGGCTGGACGCTCGGCGCATTCGCGGGCGCGGAACTGGTTGGCTTCGTCCACCACCTCGCCGCCGTGCGGGGCGGGGACGAGATCATTGGCTACTCGCACATGATGGCCGTCTCGCCCGCGGCCCAGAATCAAGGCTTAGGCGCGCGCCTCAAATGGGCGCAACGCGCGCGGGCGCTGCGAGAGGGCCGCCGCTTCATCCGCTGGACGTGGGATCCGTTGCGCGCGCGCAACGCACACTTCAACCTCAACCGCCTCGGCGCGGTCGTCCGCCAATACGAAGTCAACTATTACGGCACTGATTACGTCACCATGCCCGGCGAGGTCGGACGCCGACATGGCCTTGACAGTGATCGGCTCGCCGCCGAGTGGGAACTCGATTCAGACCGCGTCGCGGAATGCGACCGCGCCGGATTCGCACCGCCGTTCTCGACGAATGAACCTGCTGCGTCCGTCGCCATTCCGCCTGACTGGGGGGCGCTGTTGCACGAAGACCCGGAGGCCGCGCGCCGCGAACTGCTGCGCGTCCGCACGGAATTTCAAGCGGCCTTCGCCACGGGCTTGGTGTGCGCCGGGTTTGAGCGCGGCGAGGCAACACCGCGGTATCTGTTTTACCAGACAGGGACAAGTGACGAGTGACAAGGTAAACGCTTGTGCTTGCTCGTCACTCGTCATTTGTCACTGGTCACTGTTCTTATGCCTTTTTCCCGCTTCGACCGCTACGTTGATCGCCATGCGAACGCTTTCGTCGAGCGTTTGCAGGCTCTGTGCCGGATGCCTTCGGTGGCGGCGCGGGGCACGGGGATGCGTGCGGTGTCAGAAACGGTCGAGCAGTTGATGCAGCGCGTCGGGGCAGGGACGCGGACGTTCAAGTTCGGGAGCGGCTTCCCCATCGTCTTCGGCGAGTTCGGCTCTGGCTCGCACAGCTTCGTCGTCTACGGCCATTACGACGTGCAGCCGGTCGGGGCGCTGACCGAGTGGGCCGTTGGTCCCTTCGCGGCCAGCGTGCTCGACGGTAAGCTCTACGCGCGCGGCGCGGCCAACAGCAAGGGCGATCTGGTGGCGCGGCTCGCGGCGGTCGAGGCTTACCAGAAGACTTTCGGGAAACTCCCCGTTTGCCTGCGCTTCGTCGTCGAGGGCGAGGACGGGTTGGGCAGCCCGAGCCTCTACCGCTTCGTCGCGGAGCACGCCGACATGCTGCGCGCCGACGGCTGCCTGTGGGACGACGGTTACAAGGACACGAAAGAGCGGCTCGTCCTAAGCCTCGGCTTCAAAGGCATCTCGTTCGTCGAACTGCGCGTCCACGGCGCGCGCACCGATCTGCATTCCAAGTGGGGCGGCGTCGTGCCGAACCCGGCGTGGCGGCTGGTGCAGGCGCTCTCGACCGTCGTCTCGCCCAAAGGCGTCATCACGATCGACGGCTTCAACTCGCACGTCGCGCCGATCGCGCCGGAAGACAATCAAAAGTTGAAGCAGATCGAACTGGACGAGATTGGCCTTAAACGTGAGTTGAAGATTGGCGGGTGGGTGCGCGGCATGAAGGGCGGCACGCTCGTCAAAGAGTTGATCTTCGGCCCGACCTGCACGATTTGTGGTATTCACACCGGCCACACCGAGGCCGGCGCGAAAACGGTCCTGCCCGGCATGGCCGTCGCCCGTCTGGATTTCCGCTTGGTCCCCGATCTGACGCCCGAGTTGGTCATCAGACTCCTGCGCCAGCACCTTGAGGCACGCGACTTCAAAGACATCGAGATCATCGAACTCGCCGCCGCGCCGTGGGCCAAAGCCCCGGTCAGCTCGATGGTCGCCCGCGCGGCGGTCGAGGCGGCCGAAGGGGTTTACGACGCGCCGCCGCTCGTCTATCCGCTGGACCCCGCGAGCGGCCCCGTCGGCGCGGTCTGCGGCGTCGCGCAGCCACCCGTCCCCGTCGTCTCCTTCGGCATCGGCTACGCCGGCTCGAACCCCCACGCGCCCAACGAGAACGTTCGCCTCGACGACTTCGTGCAGGGCGTCAAATACTTCGGCCGCGTCATCCACCGCCTCGCGCAGATCGCGAAGGACGATGACCGGGAGCAGAGCGGCGAGCGGTTCGTGCAGCTAAGTAAGTAACAAACATTTCTTACTGATGACTATCGTGATGCGAAAGACTTTTGCCGCGGCGATCTACCTTATCGCCCTGTCAGTCCAAACGAGCGCGCAGTGTCAGTCCCCGCTCAGCGCGGAAACTTTGAACCAGCTTACAACCAGACTGTCCGGCGAAGAGATCGAGATGTGGGCCGGGCAGACCCTCGAACTCCGCGTCTTTGTTCCCTTAGGATGTTATGGGATTCAAGAGGTTAACCCGTGCGTCGTCTGGTCTGTCGATCACGCGGCTGTGGCTGCGATCGACCCGCACACGGGCCGACTCACCGTCAATGAAAACGCCAAGCATGACAGCCTGTTTACAGTCACGGCCGACGTGGAGAACGGTCGCCGCCTAATGCCGACGAAGGTGCGCGTTTATACGCGCGAGGGCAACCCGCTTGTCGGCAGTTGGCGTCAAGCGAGGTCGAAGACGGGTGCTAATGGCGAACCCATGGCCGTTGAAGGGGGCATAGGAGAACTGCGATTTAGGGCCGACGGTACTTTCTCTGTAACGTGGGTTCCCTTCGAGTGTTACAAAGATTACGGGGGAACTTATAGCTTCGACCAAAAAAGTGGCAGCCTCAAATTGGAGCTGTCGAAGCACGGCAACTTCATCCCGCCTGATTTGGATTTAGAGGGCGATGTTTCCTTCGATGGCGGCAGATTATTAAAACTGCGCGGCATCTGTTTAGGTAGTAAGAAAGCTGGAGCGAGAGGCGGCGGGTGCGACCTCAGCTTCTCACTCAATTGAAGAGAAGAGAACAAAGACTTGTATGTAGAGAAATGGCATGAGCACTTCGGCAATTGAGGTTGAGCCGCTGGCTGTAGAAGTCAGTTGTACCAACGACATGCTCCGCGTCGTCTTGGCCGACGGGCGGGAGGTGTCCACCCCGTTGGTTTGGTTCCCCCGTCTCCTGAAAGCGACGGCGGAACAAAGAACAAAGTGGCGTCTGATTGGCGGGGGCGTCGGAATACATTGGGAAGATGTGGACGAGGATATTTCAGTCGAAAGTCTACTCAGGCTGAAATGAACGCCGACCCTTCGATAGCATGACGACACTTCCATTCGACACGGTTGACGTGAAGACAGAGGCTGGGCGACTGCGTGAGGAGTTGCGGCGGCACGAGGAACTGTATTACGTCCGCGACAGCCCAGAGATTTCCGACGCCGAGTACGACGCGCTACTCGCGCGTTTGCAGCAACTCGAAGAGCAGCACCCGGAACTGTTGACGCCCGACAGCCCGACGCAGCGCGTCGGCGGGCGTGTGGCCGAAGGGTTCGCACAGTACATCCACCGCCGCTCGATGTTGTCGCTCGATAACAGCTACAACTTGGAAGACCTGCGCGCCTTCGACGAGCGCTGCCGTAAACTCGCCGACGGCCGCCGGCTCGAATACGTCGCCGAGTTGAAGATCGACGGCCTCTCAATGTCTTTGCACTACCGTGACGGCGTGTTGGAGCGCGGCGTGACGCGCGGCGACGGGCGGCGCGGCGAGGACGTGACGCAGAACGTGAGGACGATCAGAAGTGTCCCGCTGAAGTTAAGGCAGTGGACCAGCACGCCCGAGTTAGAGGTGCGCGGCGAGACTTATCTCGCGCGCAAAAATTTCGAGCGCGTCAACGCCGAGCGCGACGAGGCCAGCGAAGCGCGCTTCGCCAATCCGCGCAACGCCGCCGCCGGCACGATCCGCCAGCACGATCCCAAAATCGTCGCCTCGCGCCGCCTCGACCTCTTCGCTTACGACCTGCTCGCCGGCGACCGCAAGTCTTTCGCCACCCACTGGGAAGCGCTGGAATGGCTGTCGCAGTCAGGCTTCCGCATCAGCCCGCGCGCTCTGTGCCCTTCAATCGAAGATGTGATCTTGTTCTGCAACCGGATGGAAGCCGAGCGCGACAAACTGGAGTACGAGATCGACGGCGTGGTGGTGAAGGTCAACTCGACGGCGTTGCAGGACGAGTTCGGCGCGACGAACAAGTCGCCGCGCTGGGCCATCGCCTACAAATACCCGGCGCGACAGGCGACGACGCAGGTCTCGGACATCGTCGTGCAGGTCGGGCGCACCGGCGCGCTGACGCCCGTCGCGATCCTTGAGCCAGTGTTGCTCGCCGGCTCGACGGTCGCGCGCGCGACGCTGCACAACGAGGACGAGATCAAACGGCTCGGCGTGAAGATCGGCGACTGGGTGTTGATCGAGAAGAGCGGCGAGGTGATTCCGAAAGTCTTGAAGGTGGTCGAGTCGAAGCGCACCGGGGCCGAGCGGCGCTTTCGGATGCCGAAAAAGTGTCCGGTCTGCGGCGGACTCGTCTCGCGTCCCGAAGGCGAAGTAGTGGCGCGCTGCGTCGCGGCCGACTGCCCGGCGCAACTCAAAGCCGAGTTGCTCCATTTCGCCTCGCGCCGCGCGATGCGAATCGAGGGCTTAGGCGACGCGCTCGCCGACCAACTCGTCGAGCAGAAGTTGGTGCGCGACTACGCCGGCCTCTACACGCTCACGCTGGACCAGTTGGCCGGACTAGAACGCATGGCCGAAAAGTCCGCCTCGAACCTGCTGGCGCAGATTGAGGCAAGCAAAACTCGCGGCCTTGCGGCGCTGCTCTTCGGCCTCGGCATCCGCCACGTCGGCGAGCGCACCGCCGGCATCCTCTCCCGCCACTTCCGCTCGCTCGAAAGGCTTACCGGTGCGACGGTCGAAGAACTCGACGACATCCCCGAGATCGGCCTCACCGTCGCCCAAAGCGTTCGCGACTGGTTCGGAGACGAAGGCAACCGAGTCCTCTGCGAACGCCTGCGCGACCTCGGCGTCGAGACCGCACTTGACGGCGGGACGGCGAGCAATGAGTCGGCCCACGACGAGCGCTTCGCCGGCAAGTTGTTCGTCCTCACCGGCAAACTCGAAAGTCTGACGCGCGACGAGGCCGCCGCATTGATCGAAGCGCGCGGCGGGCGCGTCACTTCGTCAGTCAGCAAGAAAACTAACTACGTCGTTGCGGGCGAAGACGCCGGCTCGAAGCTCGACAAGGCGCAGGCGCTCGGCGTTCGCGTGCTCGACGAGCAAGAGTTCAGAGAGATGTTAAGATAGCCGTCAGCCATCAGCCAGAAAGGGTGATAGGCTTGGTCATGTTTAGTATTAGATCACATCGGCTGACGGCTGAAAGCTACAGGAGACAACATGAAAACATCCGAGCAATTAAACAAACTCCAACTCATCTACACCCTTTTCTGCGACGACGTGCGACTCGAAGCGGGCAACAAATTGTCGCTGATGGGCGTCTTTCAGAACATCATGGTGCAGCAGGTGCCGGTGTCGCTCATCAAGTTTGCGGTCGTCAACCACTGGCAAGGCGAAGGCGAGCACTTGTCTGAGGTCCGCATCCTGTCGCCCGACCGGCGGCAGGCGGTCGTCGTCTCGCAGCCGACACGCTTCGAGGTCGCGAGCGGCGGGTTCGCCGACAACATCAGCTTCTTCGTCAACGTCACTTTCCCTGAGCCTGGCCAGTATTGGGTCCAGACGCTCATCGATTCCACCCTGTTCGACGAGCAGCCGCTCCAAGTCATCGACGCGCGCACGATGCGCGGCCCCGACGAGTCTTCGGAGTCGGTAAATTGAAGGTGTTACATAGAGGCACATTGGCTCTGTGAGAGGAGGTTACGCTCATGGCTTGGCTCAGCACTTCACCTCTGGTCAGAACCTACACGCTCGAAGAGTTCTGGCGACTCCCCGACCGGCCCGACCGCGCAAAGCTGGAACTCATCGCCGGAGTCCTCTACCTGACGCCACCAACCCGAACAGACGCACGACACCGTCGTCACAAGATTGATTCGCCTTCTCACCGTCCACCTCGTCACCGCGAAAGATCGCGGCAAGTTGTACGTCCCGCGCGCCGCCATCTGGACGGGCGAGCGCACGTATCTCGAACCTGATTTGTTCTACGTCTCGGCTGAACTCGAAGCGCGGCTCGACCACGAGCGGCGGACGACCGCCGACTTAAGTCGTCGAGGTGATCTCGCCCGGCTCGGCCATCTACGATCGGAATATTAAGGCCGACACATACGGCGCGCTCGGCGTGCGCGAGTTGTGGCTGGTGGACAAGATGGCGGAGACGTTGGAAGTCCGCACGCAAGAGAGTGGCGGCTTCGGCGAGGGGCAGGTCTTCGGGCGCGGCCAGCAGGTCACGTCCTCCGTGTTCCCCGCGCTGAATGTCAACACGGAGCAAATCTTCGCCGACGACATTTAAGCCGCGCCGAGTCCTCGTCACAATCAAACTTCAATTCTTCTCCGTAAACTCGCCACACTAACAGCACACAAGCCTGTCAGAAGTGAAGGGACAGGAGAAATTCCGCCCGCCGAGTCGCTGGCGGCCCTGCGTCGAGTGGCCGCCGCTACGGGGGCTGTGATCAGGAGAAGTGAAAGATGTACAAAATACTTGGAGCACTTGTGTTGGTAGCCGCGCCTTTCGCCCTGTCTCAAGGTGTGACGGCACAGACATCAAGCGGCGTCTCCGAGACGCGGATCGCGCGGGAGATCCGCCACGAATTGGTGACGCTGCCCTATTACGATGTGTTCGACTGGCTGGAAGGGGAAGTCAGGGCGGACGGCACGGTGGTTTTGCGCGGGCAGGTGGTGAGGCCCACGACGAAGTCGGACGCGGAGGCGCGCGCCCGAGACGTGGAAGGCGTGACCAGCGTGGTCAACGAGATCGAGGTGCTGCCCCTCTCCCCGAACGACGACCGGTTGCGCCGCTCTCTCTACCGTACCCTGTTCAGCTCTAACTCGCCGCTCTTCCGTTACGCCACGCGCGCCGTGCCGCCCATCCACATCATCGTCAACCGCGGGCGGGCGACGCTTAAAGGCGTAGTCGCCACCGAGGGCGAGAGCCGCATCGCCTACGCGCGGGCGCGCGGCGTGCCGGGGCTGTTCGAGGTCAAAAACGAGTTGCAGGTCGAAAGCCGCCGGGCGCGGTAAGCTAACCGCCGCCGGGCGAGCATCCGGCCCGACACAACAAGACCGGGAAAGTTTGCGGACTCAAACTTTTCCCGGTCTTTTCTTGATGGCTTCAGGGGCCATGCGGATGAGAGGAATCGAACCTCCACGATGTCACCATCACAGGCTTCTGAGACCTGCGCGTCTACCAGTTCCGCCACATCCGCGGGCATTGTCGGCAATCAATATACGGGCGCAAGATTGGGGGTGTCAAGAAGGGGCCAGACGACGCCGGGGGCGGTTTTTAGAGAGCAGAAGGGCGCAAATAATGAGCCCTGCCTCCTCCGTGTCATGGACAAAGCAGAGCCATCTGATCCGTGTAAATCGCCATTCGTCGCTACTCTTTAGAATAAATACTTGAGCGCGAATTGGACGCGGCGGCCCGGCGTGACGGTGTCCGTGGCGCGTCCGAAGCCGGGGGCTTCGAGGAAACGGACGGGGACGCCGAAGTTCGCCCGGTCGATGAAGTTGAAGACGTCAATGCGGAGCGTGAAGTTCTGCTGCTCCGTGAAGGCGAAGTTTTTAATCAGGGCCAGATTCAAGTCGATCACGTTGCCGGCGCGGAAGGTATTGCGCTCGATCTGCCCGTCCTGACCGGTAGGGGCCAGCAGCGAGAACGTATTACTTGTCGTGAGGCGCAACGGTTGCCGCCTATCGCCGGTGCGCTCGATACCGCTCAGACTGTTCAGCCGGTCGGTTAGGTTTCCATCCAAGTTCACGTCGAAAATACTGTTGACGGTAAAAGGTTGGCCCGTCTGGAGGCTGCCCGTGCCAGCCACTTGCAGGCCGCCGAAGAGCAGTCGCGCGCCGTTACCATGTGCGCGAAGTTCCGGCAGCGTGTAGATAAAGTTGTAGCTGACGCGGTGGCGCACGTCGAAGTTGGCGGGGCCGCGCTCGCCCGCAAAGGTCAGGCTGTTCTGCGGGAGGGCGGAAGCGCCGGCGAGATCGAACACGTCCGAGACATCATCGGTGGCTTCAGAGAAAGTGTAGGCAGCCTGAAATTGCAGCGACTGGCGGAAGCGCCCGCGCACTTGCAGTTGGAGGGCGTCGTAACGAGAGTTGGCCGTCGTCTCGAAGCGGTTGACGGCCCCGACGCCTGCGACCGGGCGACCGCCCTCAACGCCCCTGCCGTCGGCACGGATGCGCGTGCCCGGCGGCAACACGAAGCCGAAAAAGGCCGGCGTTTCGATTTCAGGAAAGCCCGACGGGTTGACTCTGCCGCCAGAGAAGAAGCGCGGCGCGATAAAGGCGTTGCGCCCGAGGTTCGGCGTCGTGAAGCGGAGCAAGTGCCGCCCCTGCGTGCCGACGTAAGAAGCCGAGGCGACGAGGTTCGGTCCGAACTGCTGGTCCAACGTGAGGGCGTAGTGATGCGCCGTCGGCGTGTCGAGTTGCTGGGACGGGATCGTAAAGCCGAAGCCGCTGGCCGCCGGAAGCAGTCCGCCGCCTGTGCCGAATTGATTGACGACGCTGACGAGTTGGGCGAACGACAGGCGCGGGTTGAGAGTGTTGAGCGTGCCCGGCTGCACGATGGGGATGCCATCGAGCGTAGCAGCATTCGGGTTCCTGAAGTCGAACGGACAGTTCGTACCGGCGCAAGGGTCGTTCAAGCCGAGGAAGCGCTCGAAGATTCCCAAGTTGCTGAAGCCGCCGGCGAGATCGGCGGTCAGGTAAGTCGGATAGACGTTGCGCGATTGACTGACAACCGCGCCGAGAATTTGATCGTAAAAAATGCCGTAGCCGGCGCGGACGACGGTCGCGCCGCGATCCCGGCCAAAGAGATTCGGCGCATAAGCGATACTGACGCGCGGGGCAAAGCTATTGCGGTCGGGCTCGAAGATTCGCGCGCGGTCGCCGATAAACCGGCGCAGGCCCGGAATTAAATTCAAGGAAGGATCGTCGAAGGTGTCTTCGATGCGCCGGTTCGCCTCGCTGGGCGGCGTGTTGTATTCGTAGCGCAGGCCGTAAGCGAGCGAAAGGTTGGGCCGCACACGCCACGTATCCTGCGCGTAGAAATTGTATTGATAGAAACGCAGGTTGATGCCGGACTCGCCGCCGACGGCCAGCGTCTGCGAGAAGCCGCTGGGGGCGGCGGCGGCGGCCAGCGTCTCCGGCCTGATGAAGTCGCCGGTGAAGCGCAGATTAGCGAGCGTATTGGCTTGCCCGTCGAAATTGAAACTCAGGCGGGGCGCGCCGCCGAAAGTGATGAGCGGGCGCGCGTTGCGCGGCAAGAGGCTGTTAAGTTCGGTGCGGCGAATGTCCGCGCCGAAGACGTAAGTGTGACGCCTCGCTCTCACGGTCAACTCGTCGGCGAGTTGGTAAGTGTTATTGACGCGGCGCTGTGGAAAGTTGAACACGTCTACGCCTACGGAACTGAAGCCGGCGATCTGCACCTGTCCGACGTTACCGAGCAATTCTTCGGTGGTGCGACCGGATGTGGTGAAGAAAAAGATGGGACCAGTGTTCGGCCCGATCACGAACTGGCCGTTGACGTTGGGGAAGGCCGGGAGCGTGAAGTTTTCCAACAGCGGCGCGTTCAGCAGGAACGGCTCGTGCGGCAGACTGCTGGGGACCAGAAATTCCCGATCGCGCTCTTCCTGAAAATTGAGCCGCGTGCGCCCGTAAGAAAGCCGAACTTGATTGAAGATGGGGGTGGTCGAATCAGGATCGCTCAGTTCGCTATTGAAGAAAAACGAGTTGTTCTGCGTGCGGACGCGCGGGCGCAGAGAAGAGAAGAGCGCGCCGCCGGTGACGGGAATGATCCGGTAGTCGTCCGTGAAGTTGTAGCGGTCGGTTATGGATTGCTGGCGGCCTCCGAGCCGAAAGTTCCCATCGATTTTGCCTGACAGCACTTTGCCTTGTCCGCTGGCAGGCAGGACTTGCGTAAAAGTGTTCGGGCCATAGACGCCGCTTGGATTATTGGGGAAAGGGTAGAGGCTGAAGATCGCATCGCCGCCGGCGGTGGTGGGAAAGCCGAGCGTCGGATCGAGCGGATTGCCGGCGCTGTCCCGGCGTCCGAACGGGTCGCGAAAGATACCGGTCGCGCCAGTGTTGAAAGCGCCGCGCTGTGCGACGGTCGGCACGGCAAAGCTCTCTTCCGTCGCGGCATTGATGATGTAGCCTTCCGCCGAGATGAAATAGAACAGACGGTTGGGGACCAACGGACCACCGAGAACAAAGCCGGCCTGCCCGAACGTGAACGAATCCTCGCCGCCGCTTCGGTTCTGGACGAAAACCGGCGCGGGTGGATTGACCACTATGCCCAGAGCATTGGTCACACCTAGCAGCAACGGCTGGTTGTTGCCGGCGAGCAGCGCGAAGCGCGCATTACCGGCATTGCCGTCGAAGAAATTGCGCGCGTTGAGTTGGCTGGAATTGAAGAAGCCGAAGAAAGTGCCGTGCGTCTCGTTGCCGCCGGATTTGGAGACGGCGTTCACTTGCGCCCCGATGTTGCGGCCAAACTGCGCCGGGGCCAAGAGCGTGATCGCTTGATACTCTCTAATTGATTCAATCGGCTGGGGAATCAGAGCGACGAACCCTTGCCGCCTGACGCCGATGTCCTCATCGTTGTTGTCCGAGCCATCGACGGTGAAGTTGTTGGCGCGTGAACGCAGGCCATTGACGGCGAACTGGCCGGCCGAGCCGACGCCCGCGCCTACTCCCGGCCCCGCGACTGAGCCGAGCGTCTGCGGTGGCGGCGCGACGCCCGGAAGCAAGAGCGCCAACTCGTCAAAGGTGCGGACAATCGTGCTGGAACCGAGCGGCAAGATCGAGACTTCCTCTTCGGTGAAGGCTCCGCCTTGTCTGGCGTCCGAGGCGTTGGTGCGAGCGCGAATATCCGTTTCCGCTTCGGACGGGGGCGCAGCAGCAGTAGCAGCAGGCGGCGTGGCGGTCGGAGTAGCGGTGGTAGTTGGCTGCGCCGGTGCGGCTGGGGCCGGATCAAGCGTGACCGGCACGGGCACGACCTCGCCGGCGCGGGTAATAAACAGCCGCTGGATCACTTCTCTGGTTTGAAATCCCGGAGCAGAGACGCGGATCAAATAGAGGCCCGGAGTGAGCAGCCCTTGATAAAAGCGGCCCCGTGTATCCGTGCGTTTCGTGATGACCAAATTTGTCTGCCGGTTGATGATCTCGGCGGTCGCTCCGCCGATGGCGTCGCCGGTTTCACTGTTGGTGACCGTTCCCTCGAAAGCGCCGGTTACGGTGTCCTGAGCCGTGACTGTGACGAGCGGCGTCAGGCAGATAAGCAGAGAAAGCAGCAAGGACCATCCTTGATGTGCGGTGAAGCGTATTGGGGCCGGCATATTTCCCTCTGGTTGCGAACGGTCGCGGCGAGTTGTTATAGCAAAACAAGTGAGATTGATTCTGCGTGGGAAAGATCATTCCACCGCAGCACATCGGCGGCGGGCGCGACGCGAGACAAATGTACTGATGCCCGGTCGCGGCCGGAATGGTGTACATCTCTTCACACTTAAGGTTCTAAACTCTCACTGAGACATCCGCACGAACCGGCTTGCCGATAAAATCAACGTCCGGGCGATCAAATACTTTTTCGCGTCGCGCAGCTCCTGCCATCCGCTCAAGGTTTGAGGCGTTGGAAGATGTTTGTGCTGGTGCTTCATTTCGAGGAATCGGAGTGTCTTGGTTGCCGTCAGCAGAGCGAGTGAAGAACTTTGGTCTCGGCCGACTTTCAGCAGTTTCAGATACATGAGGCGGAGGAAAAAATCAAGCTCCATGCTGAAACCGGTGCTGAACGAATTGACAATTATCCGTGCGCCGATTTATTTTATGCCTGCTCACAAGGCCGTTTGCCTCATACGCCCGGACAGCCTCTGGTCCGGAATGTTGAAGGCGAGTTATTAATCACTTCAAGACGCACACTTCGGAGGTTTACCTCTGCGGAGTGCGCCTCACTACTCAATTCAAAAGCTGTATCCGACTATCGGCTTTACCTAACCAATCAACACTCTGGCGGTTTTCGCCGCGGAATGATGGTTTCATTCGGCTTATAAGCTGATCGACAATTCCACTGCTTCGCGCTTAAAACGCTACCACTTGCTTCACGAGTGACCGCGGCCCGGCTCTTTATCAAGCGTGCCGTTCATTCAGCCGCCATAACTTCAACTCCAGACATTCCGTCATCACGGAGATTTCTCGATGTCCCACGCCCTCGCTCGCCGCGGCCGATTTAAGTCCCCGCCTAGCTTCCTCTTAACTTTCGCTGTTCTCGTCAATCGATTCACCGTCGCTGACGTGAGGACAGACGTTGCGGGCGGTGTTGCAATCGAGCGAGGACGGCGCGGGAATTCAACGAGGCATTTGTGCTGCCCTGAAATGTTTCTCCGCAAAGACTCATCTTATGTAAAGTCAGAGGAAAGCAGGAGTGGTGGCGGCATAAAGGGTGAGACAAAACCAAGTAAATTAACGGCACCCTCACCCCGCCGTTCGTCGGCTGGCCGCTCCGATATGTGTTGCCGCGCTGCTCTTTTATCAAACTTACAGCTCGCAGGCCGTCATCGCCGATGATGTACAGAAAGGCCGGTCCAGAGTACCCGGCCGTGGTTGAATTTGTTCATAGTGCCGCTCGCTTGATACGTGCTCGACAACCCCCGAACTGCAAGTTCCTCGACTTGTCCCGGCGCGTTCTGAACGACCCTTCAAGTATTTCGATAAGGAGTTCCTCGTCATGCCGCAAGCCTCAAGCCGCGCTCGCAAACTCACAGTCATCGCGTTAGCTTCACTACTGCCGCTGCTTGGTATTGTCAGTTGGCTTATCTCACCGCCTTCGTCTCAGCAGCAACCTCGTTGGGCGCAAGACAAGAGTCGTGAGTTGCACACGAGCGACTCGCTGCGCCAAGCCGGCGAGGCCGAACGCGCACGCGCACAGAAAGCGACGGCCCAACTGCCGCTTCAGTTT
This sequence comes from Pyrinomonadaceae bacterium, assembly GCA_050748185.1. Lineage (GTDB taxonomy): Bacteria > Acidobacteriota > Blastocatellia > Pyrinomonadales > Pyrinomonadaceae > JACCRA01. The sequence goes on along the minus strand of JBOGOY010000012.1, from coordinate 1,798 downwards.
GAGGCCAACCGGGGGCAGACCGACGCGCAGGTAAAATTCTTCGCGCGCGGCAGCGGGTACGGCCTGTACCTGACGCCGACCGAGGCGGTGCTGAATTTAAGCCAGCCCGCCGCGCCGGGCGAACGGCCAGAGACCCTCACGCAACCGGAGCGGCGGCGCGCTGTCGTCCGCATGAAATTGCGCGGCGCGAATCCGTCGCCCGCCGTCGAAGGGCGGGACCAACTCGCCGGCCAGACCAATTATTTCATCGGCCATTCTTCCGCCACGTGGAGCACGGACGTGCCCACTTACGAAAGCGTCCATTACGGGGGCGTCTATCCCGGCATTGATCTCATCTACTACGGCAATCAGCGACAGCTTGAATACGATTTCCGCGTCGCCCCCAACGCCGACGCGAGCGCGATCCGGCTGGCGTTTGCGGGCGCGGAAAAGATCGCGCTCGACGCCGAAGGCAATCTCGTGCTGTACACGGCGGGCGGCGAGGTGCGCCAACACAAGCCCTTCGTTTATCAAGAGCAAAACGGCGTCAGGCAAGAGATTGCCGGCGGCTACGTCCTTAAGGGGACGAGCGAAGTCGGCTTCCAGATCGGCGAATACGACCCGACTCGACCGCTCGTCATCGATCCGGTGTTGGTCTATTCAACTTTCCTCGGCGGCAACGGCTTGGCGGATCGCGGCGAAAGCATTGCCGTCGATCAGCGCGGATACGTCTATGTGACGGGCCGCACGGACGCGCCCGACTTCTCGACGAAGAACGCGGCGCAGTCCGCGGCCACTGGCGCTTCAGACGTCTTCGTGACCAAGCTCGATCTGTCGCAAAGCGGAGCGGCGGCGCTCGTCTATTCCACGTACCTCGGCGGCGCGGGGCCGGAGACCGGCTACGGCATCGCCGTCGATGCGGAGGGCTGCGCGTACTTGACGGGCGAGACCGCTTCGCCCGACTTCCCCATCACCGACAAGACCTTTCAGAGCGCGCCGCGCCCGCACGCGAACAACAGCGTGACCGACGCTTTCGTGACGAAGTTGAGCGCGGACGGCTCCGCGCTCGTCTATTCAACGTATCTCGGCGGGAGCGGCTCCACGCGAGGGCGCGCCGTCGCGGTTGACGCCGCCGGTCGCGCCTACGTCACCGGCAGCACCGAGACGCCGGGCGACGCCCCGTCTTCAGCCGCAGAGAGTTTTCCGACCACGCCGGGCGCGTTCCAGCCTTCGCGCCAAAGCGCGGGTCGCGACGCCTTCGTCACCGCATTCGAGACGGACGGCACGGCCCTGCTCTATTCAACTTACTTGGGCGGCAGCGGCGGCGAAATTGGTAACGGCATCGTCATCGATACGCCGGGCAATGCTTACGTCACCGGCTCGACCGGGTCGCGCGACTTCCCGACAATCGGCGCGTTCCAGACGGCCATCGGCGGCGAGGGGACCAATGCCTTCGTCTCGAAAGTGAGCGCGGGCGGCTCCGCGCTGCTGTACTCGACCTATCTCGGCGGCGCGGGGGGCAGCGAGGGCTACGGCATCGCCGTCGATCAAGCGGGCCACGCCTACGTCACGGGTCAAGCCGGCCCCGGCTTCCCGGCGCAAAATTCGCGGCAGGAAGTCCGCGGCGCGAGCGACGCTTTCGTCGCCAAGCTCGACACCTCCTCCTCCGGCAATGCGTCGCTCATCTCTTCCGCCCTCTTCGGCGGCGACGGCAGCGAAGCGGGGCGCAGCATCGCGGTCGATAGCGCCGGTCGCGCTTACGTCGCCGGGCAGGCCCAAGAAGGGTTGGCGACGACCGCGAACGCCCTCAGCGCCGGCT
>JBOGOY010000011.1:5166-16146 GCA_050748185.1 Pyrinomonadaceae bacterium | reverse complement strand
GCTCACAAGTGAACGTCCGCAAACACATCGGCCTCTTCGCGCTCGTCATGGGTTTGGCCCACGTCTTCCGCCTGCTCGACCTTCAGGCAAAAGGCGTGGAGGACTTGGCGGTTTACCACTTTTCCATTCGGCCCTCGTTGCGGTCGGCTTGTTTCTGCTTTTGCGGACAAAAAATAAGGCTCATAACTGAGCTTGAGTTGTGAGCCAATTTGAAGTCTTCAGCGGGTCCGGCCCGTCCAATCTTTGAACAGGCCCAATTCCCGTGCCCGCTTCATGCCATCAGCTAAACAGAGCCATGCTTCATAAGGCATGTTGCGTCTCGCATAATTACAACGAATGTAGGCGGGAACAACATTGTCAAAGCTGTGGCCTTTGTTATTGTCGATGCGATCTAAAGTCATCCTCAGATTCGTCTCGCCGCAATACTGACAGCCGTATGCAATTAAGCTTTCTGCCTGCTCTCTTGTCAGATTGCATACAGAGCCGCGACGCTTGTCTGCCCTGCGAGCTTCCCACAAAATAAAACGCGCAACGTCTACACACGCTGCGCGCATTTGATTGAATTTTAGATTACGTTGTTGTTGCCAAGCCCGCTTTTTATTCGGGTCTTTGTAAGGCATAACATTGAGGTTAATCGGGATGGCGGGATTTGAACCCACGGCCTCTCGCACCCCAAGCGAGCGCGCTACCAGGCTGCGCTACATCCCGTTCGGACGCCTTTTAGTATCTCTGGAAAAGTGATTTTGTCAAACCAAGCGTGACCGTGCCGGCGCTCTCACCGTGACACCGCAATTCCCGTTACGATTCGGCCGCATCCAGCAGTCTCAATAGCTCATACAACTCGCCCCGCAAACGCCGGAGGGCGGCGCGTTTATCGTCTGACAGGTCGGCGGCGGGATGGTCGGAGTTCGAACGAGGGTCAAAGGCCGGACGGTAGGTGGATGCGGGACCGGCGCCGTCGGGCGCACCGGAGGACGGAGCGGGCGAGAGCGGTTGGAGTGGAGACGAAAGCCCTTGTGATTCAGCCGCTGGCGGAGCGACGGAATTGGCGGCCCCGTTCATCTCGGGCGAGACGACTTTGAGTTTGCTGGCCCCGCGCAGTTCGCTAACGAGCTTTTTTTTGGCCCCGGCGATGGTGTACTGATCCTCGTAGAGCAATTCCTTAATCCGCAACACCATCTCCACGTCGCGCTTGCGGTAGGTGCGTTGACCGGCGCGATTCTTCTGGGGCGCAAGCATGGGGAACTCCGACTCCCAATAGCGTAGCACGTGCGCCTGCACGTCGGTGATTTCACAGACCTCGCCGATCTTGAAGAACAGTTTTTCCGGAATGTTGACGGCTGCTCGGTTCATATGGCTTGGGAGTTTCGCTGCTGACCGGGATGTTTGAAGTTAATAATGACGGGTAACGCCGGTACGATTCAGACGCCAAGCCGCGGGCCATGTTACTCGCCGCCTGAAATGCTGTCAATGTTTTTACTCATCCAGCCCGAAGTCCAAAGTCGAGCGGTTGCAACAACTTTGGACTTTATACTTTAGACTTTAGGGGATGTCTAGCGCGGCGCGAAGCAGATCAGCCGGTTGAGTGGATCGAAGGTGAGTTGGAAAGGTCGCAGGGCGTCACGCCCAAGGAGGATGGGCGCGTCGGCCGCGGCGCCGCTCAAAATGTCCGTGGGGACGCGGCGCAGGACGAGCGGGCCGAGTTTGACAGTGAGCGGTTCGACGCGCCGGGCGCTGACATGGCCGCCACCGAGGTCACGCACCGAGCCGCGCTCACGACCGTCAGAGGCGTTGACGCCGAAAGCGCGCGCCGCCGAAGCGTTGAGCGCCAACCCGAAGCCGGAGCCGGTATCAATCAAAGCGCGCCGGCCGCCTTCGAGCACGACGAATGGCCGGCGACTGTTGCCGTCCGTGAGCCAGCGGACGATTGCCCCGTCGGGCGGCGCGTCCGACGAACGCAGGGGCTCGCGACGAGAGTCGAAAGCAGCGATCTCTTCTGCCTGAAAATTTATGACGTAGCCGAGCGGCCAGTAGCACTCGGACGGATCGAGGACGCCGTCCAAATCTGGCGGCAGGCCGTCACTGATAATGATAAGACCTTTGGACGGCAGATAATTTGACCTGTCTTCGATGGCGAGTGTGCGGACGACGGCCTCGCGACCGCTGCCATTACGGCCGCTCAGACCACTGACGTTGACGTTGCGATTGACGGCGACGCCGACTCCAGCCTCGCGCGCCACGCGCGGCGAAATGATCGACGCGCCCGCGCCCGTATCCAGCGCAAAAGTGTAAGCGCCAGCGTCGTTGACCCACACTTTGACCAGCAACCCGCGGCTCTCCGACTCGCGGAACCGGGCCGGCGCGGGTATGGTCCGAGGATTTTCGCTTTGACCGCCACGCTGCGCCGGACGCGACGAGGAAAGCGGGCTCACGAACCGTGAGAGACGCCTGCCCCAACCCGAAAATAAATGGGCAGCCCCGTCAGAGGGGACTGCCCAAAGGGTCGTCGCGACCAGAGCGAGCGGGATCGCTGAGACGAATTTACGCATCGCTCTTCTCCAAACTCGCTTTTGGAAGCATTCTGACGCGCGCCAGTTTAGCGCGGGCTGCGCTTACGCAACTTGTAGGTGTAGAGAGCCGAACCGCCCGCGCCAGACAACGCGCCGATCGCCGCACCCTTTTTGCCACCAATCAGCCCGCCAATCAATGCGCCTGCGCCGGTCCCGCCAGCGACCGTCAGCTTGTCGCGGTGCTTTTGCCAGAACGAACGCTTGCGCGGCTGGTAGTCATAATAAACCTGACGCGAGTTGCGCGCCGAGCGGGTCCGTGACGCCCGGTTGGCGGTGCGATACACGATGCGTTCGGTGTTCGCGACGTTACGCGCGCGATTCGCGGCACTGCCGTTCTCGCGCGCGGCACTGAAGCCGTCGGTAAAACCGGCGCGATAGGCATCCGTCTCACCCGGCAGATTGGCATCTGCGGCCGGCTGCGTGTTGAGAGCCAATTGCTCGTTGGCAACCTGATGGTTAGCCGGCGTAGCGCCCACCGCTTGCGTGTTCAAAGGCGCGAGGTTGTTCGCCGTCGTTGCGGTTTCAACTTGATACGACTTGCCCGGGCGCATCACAAATGCGCCGACGGAGCCGCCCAAAAGCGCGGCCATGAGGGCGATCGGTAAAATTTTATTGGTCGGTGTCATCGGTCAGATTCTCCTTCTAATCACTATAGTGCCGTTAGCCCACGGTTGAGATTTGCAATCATCGTTCCCGTTTCGACCACGCCCGAGACACTTTCCGTTAATCGCCTCTTTTTAACTTGGTTTACCGCTCTTCTTGCCAAGACTTAATCCAAACGCAATGAAAGCACAACGTTTCTCCTCAATCTCTCGCCGAACCGTTGCACCATATGGACGAGCACGACCGTTGGCTATCGACGAACTCGTGCGGTATGGCGGAGGAATGGTGTGAGCAAATCTTTATGGTGCGACAGGGTTGATTCATGCTCACAAGAAGCATTAGCCACAGAGGGCACAGAGCCCACAGAGACGCCGGAAAGTGCGCGCTTCATTTTTAACTCTCTGTGATCTCTGTGCCCTCTGTAGTAATAAATTCCGACAATGAATAAAACCTGATGGGGTGGCTCCAGTTGGACGGGGCGCGGCGCAAGGAACTATAATCCGCCGGCGTTCTCACCTAAGACATCTGGAGGTTCACCCCTGATCGTGTCAGCCGCTTCGACAGTCTTTCGCCTTGCCACGCGCTTGGAAGGGGTCGGCTTCTCCGACATCGTTAAAATCCGCAACCGCATCATGGCGTTGCGCGCGTCGGGCGAGAGCGTCTATCAGTTCGAGGGCGGCGAGCCGTTCCTCAACACGCCCGATTTGGTCAAAGAGGCGACGAGCCGCGCCCTCGCCGAGAATCGCACCCGTTACGCGCCTTCTTCCGGCATCGCCGAGTTGCGCTCAGCCGTCGCTGAAAAACTCCGCGAGCGCAACCGGATTCCGGCGCGCGACGAGGACGTGATCGTTTTGAACGGCGGAATGCAAGGTCTATTCGGCGCGTTTCAGTCGGTCGTCAACCCCGGCGACGAGGTGCTCGTCTTCTCGCCCTACTGGACGCCGATTAAAGACTTAATCGCCAACTGCGAGGGCCGTCCCGTGCTCGTCCCCACCGACGAAGCGCGCCATACAGGTTTCAGAGAGACACTCGCCCGCTACAGCACCCCACGGACGCGCGCCGTCTACTACAACACGCCGCAGAATCCGTCCGGAGTCGTCTTCACGCGCGAGGAGGCCGAGGCCGTCGCCGCGTTCTCACGCGAGCGCGACCTCGTCGTCATCGCCGACGAGGCTTACGAAGACTTGGTCTATGACGGCGAGCACGTCTCGATCGCTTCGCTCGAAGGCATGTTCGAGCGGACAATTACGAGCTACACGCTCTCGAAATCCTTCGCCATGACGGGCTGGCGCATCGGCTACGCCGTGGCCGCCGAGCCGTGGATGACGGGCCTCAAAAAGACGACGCTCTATTCGACCAACGGCGTCTCGACTCCGACGCAGTGGGCCGCGCTCGCCGCGATGCAACTACCCTCAGACTATTTCGAGCAGGCCCGCGCCGCTTACCGCGAGCGCCGCGATCTGCTCGTCTCAGGCCTGTGCGAGTTGGGCCTCAACTGCGCGCCGCCGGCGGGCGCGTTCTACGCCTTCCCCGACGTGACGCGCATCCACGCCGACAGCCGACGCGCCGCCGACATCCTGCTCGACCGCGCGCAGGTGGCGACCGTCCCCGGCGTCGTCTTCGGCGAGCACGGCGAAGGCCACGTCCGCTTCTCCTTCTCCACCACGCCCGAGACCATCGCCGCCGGGCTGGACTCGCTGCGCCGGAATCTGTGAAAGGATGAAGGCGGAAGGATGAAGGATGAACAGAAGGCGGGCACGTCTCGCGCCCGCCTTTCTTCAGTTCCCGCCAATTCATTCCCGTCCGACGAATTCAGTTTCATCGAGCGCATCCGCCGTTCAGCCGACAGGCGGCAACACGCCGCAGGCAAACAAACTTCATCCCTCATCCCTCATCCCTCATCCCTTCTCAAAGGTATCGGCGACGACGCGGCGGTCTTCCGCGCGAATGGACAGAGCGAGTTCTGCATCACGACCGATCTCTTAGTTGAAGAGATCGACTTTCGCCGCACGACCACGACGCCGCGCTTTCTCGGCCACAAGGCGCTGGCCGTCTCTCTATCAGACATCGCCGCGATGGGCGCACGCCCACGTTTCGCGCTACTCTCGGTCGGCGTGCCACGCGACGTGTGGCGAACCAAGTTTCCGGATGAATTTTACGAAGGTTTTTTCGCCCTTGCAGACGAGCATGGCGTCGCGCTCATCGGCGGCGACGTGTCGCGCACACCTGAGCGCATCGTTATTGATTCAATCGTGATTGGCGAGACGAAACGCGGCCGGGCGATCTTGCGCTCCGGCGCGCAACCCGGCGACCTCATCTACATCACCGGCGCGCTCGGCGGCGCGGCCGGCGGGTTGCGGTTGCTCGAACAGGGCGCGCCTGTTCCCCGCTCTCAAACCAAGCGCGTCAAATCAGGACCGCGCGAACAACTTACGCTCCGCCAATTGCGCCCGACGCCGCGCGTCGCGTGGGGCGCATGGCTCGGCGAGCAGCGGCTGGCGACGGCGATGCTCGATCTGAGCGACGGGCTTTCATCCGACCTCACACATCTCTGTCGCGAGAGCCACACCGGCGCGTTCATTGAAGCATCAGCGGTCCCGGTTGATGCGGCGCTCCGCTGTCTATTACTCGACGGAGATCAAAAGCTGTCACTCGCGCTCAACGGCGGTGAGGACTTCGAGTTGCTCTTTACCGTCAAGCCGCAACGCGCGAGGCGCATCCCGCTAGAGATTGAGGGCGTGCCGGCAACTCACATCGGAGTGATCACGAAACGCACCGGCTTGAAGTTAATCACTCATGGCCGCGCACGTTCTCTCCAACCGGCTGGATTCGTCCACTTCGACTGAGCGAGCCTGCCCCGGCACTTGTTTGACGCGCCGCTTGTCGTTGCCTAGACTCGAAAACTCAAAAGCGACATTCTTCGTACACAACGGCGTGCCGAAATGTGTTGATGACAGCGCGAGTTCATGCGTTCCAAGAATATGCTCAGATTTACCAATACTCTCTCTAACCGACTCGAAGAGTTTCGCCCGCTCGATGATGGTCCCGTGCGGATGTACTACTGCGGCCCGACCGTTTATAGCTACGCGCACATCGGCAATTTCCGCTCGGTGCTGTTCGTGGACGTACTGCGACGCCACCTGAAATACAAGGGTTATGCGGTCAAGCACGTGATGAACATCACGGACGTTGACGACCGCATCATCGTCTTCGCGCAAGAGCGGAATCAAACGGTTGACGATTACACCGCGCCGTACATTCAGGCCTTCTTTGAAGACATGGACACGCTCGGGTGCGAGCGCCCCGAAGTGACGCCCCGCGCGACGCGCCACATCGCGCAGATGGAGTCGATTATCGAAAGGCTCGAAGAGCGCGGCCACGCCTACGAATCCGAAGGGTCGGTCTATTACCGGATCAGTTCGTTCCCGGAATACGGCAAGCTCTCGAAGATCAACTTCGCGGGCAACGTCGCCGGCGCAAGCGAGCGCATCGACACCGACCGCTACGAGAAAGAGGACGCGCGCGACTTCGCTCTTTGGAAAGCCGCGAAGTCGCCGGAAGAGCCCGCATGGGAGACGCGCTTCAGCCGCGGCCGGCCCGGCTGGCACATCGAATGCTCGGCGATGTCGATGGAATATCTCGGCGAGACGTTCGACATCCACTGCGGCGGCATCGACCTCGTCTTCCCCCACCACGAAAACGAGATCGCGCAGAGCGAGGGCGCGACCGGCCGGCGGTTCGTCAAATACTGGCTGCACTGCGAGCACCTGAAGATCGACGGCGAGACGATGTCGAAGTCGAAGGGCAACTACTTCACTTTGCGCGACCTGCTGGAGCAGGGCTTCAGCCCGGCCGCGATCCGCTACTCGCTGTTGAGCGTGCCCTACCGCAAGCAATTAAATTTCACGCTCGAAGATTTGCGCGGGCACGAAAAGTCGGTCGCCAAGTTGCAGGAGTTTCGCCAGCGCGTCGCCGAGGCGCGCGTCGAACCCGGCAACAACCTGAGCGTCGAGCAGACAGCCGCCCGCGCGCTCGCCGATTTCGAGGCCGGGATGGACGACGACATGAACACCTCGGTCGCGCTCGCCGCCGTCCACAACTTGCGGCGCGAAATCAACGCCGCGCTGGACCAGTGCGTGTTGCGTGCTGACAACCAGCGGCAACTGCTCGGCGCGATCGAACGCTTCGACTCGGTCTTGAACATCTTCCGCGCGCCGCAACCCGCAATGCTCGACGCCGAAGTGCAGGCGCTTATCGACGAGCGACAGGAGGCCCGCCGCCGCCGCGACTTCGCGCGCGCCGACGAAATCCGCGACCAACTCGCCGCGCGCGGCATTACGCTCGAAGACACGCGCGACGGCGTGCGTTGGAAACGCAGGTAAAACCGTCCGTTGTCCGTCGTCCGTTATCCGTCATCGTCCGTCGCTGGCGCTTGCTCAGACCATGCCGGTTCATTATTATTCGTCCTGTTCAGGCTCAAATATTGGGCCATTGACAACGAACAGAGCGCAATCCCCGGCCATGCTCAAACATCTTGCCTTATATCAACGTCCGCTCGATGCCCGCGCCGATCTCTTTGCGGATTAGCCTCCGGCCTTCATCTCCTGCTTCAGACTTTTTCATCTCTTAAATCTCAGATTGTTCCGCGCCTCGTTTAAAGGAGAAAATTCATGTCCGCTATTGCACCGCCGAAGCGGCCGGAGATCAGGACCGCTTTGCCCGGCCCGAAGGGTCAAATAATCGTCGCCGCAGACCAACAGTACGTCACGCCTTCTTACCCGCGGCCGTCCTACAAATTGGTCGCCGAACGCGCCGAAGGCGTGTGGATCGAGGACGTAGATGGCAACGTCTTCCTCGATGGCAACGCCGGCGTCGCTGTCTGCTCAACCGGCCACTGCCACCCGGAAGTCGTCAAAGCCATTCAGGATCAGGCCGCGCAACTAATCCACATGTGCGGCACCGATTTTTATTACCGACACATGCCCGATCTGGCGAAGAAGCTCGACGAGATCACGCCCGTCCCTTCGCCGACGCGCACACACTTTGCCAACAGCGGCACCGAAGCGGTCGAGACGGCGCTCAAACTGGCGATGCACGCGACGGGGCGCGAAAAATTCATCGCCTTCTTCAACGGCTTTCACGGCCGCACGCTCGGCTCGCTGTCGCTCACCTCTTCGCGCGCCGCGCAACGGCTCGGCTTCAAACGACAGGCGCTCGATGTGGTCCACGTTCCCTACCCGAACAGCTTCCGCGATCCGTTCACGGGTGGCGCGACCGACGCGGCGACGGTCAGCCGTGTCTGCCTCGATTGGATCGAGCACCGCTTGTTCAAAACCACCACGCCACCCGAAGAGGTGGCCGGGATCGTCGTCGAAGCCGTGCAGGGCGAAGGCGGCTACGTACCCGCGCCGAAAGAATTTTTGCAGGGTCTGCGTCGCATCTGCGACGAGCACGGCATCATGCTCATCGTGGACGAAGTACAATCAGGGATGGGGCGCACCGGCAAGATGTTCGCCTGCGACCATCACGATCTCAAGCCCGACATTATGACGCTCGCCAAAGGTATCGCTTCGGGGATCCCGATGGGCGCGTGCGTCGCCCGCGCCGACCTGATGGACTGGAAGCCCGGCGCGCACGCCTCGACCTTCGGCGGCAACCCGGTCGCGATCGCGTCGGCGCTAAAGACGATCGAACTGCTGGAGCGCGAACTGGTCGCCAACAGCGCGGAGGTCGGCGCTTATTTGAAAGAGGGCCTGACGAAGTTGATGGGCAAGTATGATTGCATTGGCGACGTGCGCGGCTTTGGGATGATGCTCGGCGTCGAGTTCGTCAAGGATCACACGACGCGCGATCCCGACGCGGAACTGCGCGACCGCATCGAGGTGGCCTGCTACGAGCGCGGCCTGATCATCCTCGGCGCGGGCACGAGCACGATCCGTTGGTCCCCGCCGCTGATTCTGACGCGCGACAACGTGGACGTGGCGCTGGAGATTTTCGACGAGGCAATCGCCGCTTCGCGCTAATCTGCCGGAACGGCACTTAACTGCAAAGGGCGCGAAGTAAGGCCGCAAAGAACGCAAAGAGCTATATAAAGCTTCGCGGTCTTTACGGCCTTACTTCGCGCCCTTTGCGTCTAAATCAAAACTTACGACATTGGGACAGACAGAAAGCTTTCATCCACGAAATCACACGAAATGACACGAAGCCACACCCACGAAATGCGCCTATTTTGTTTCGTGCTGTTTCGTGTGATTTCGTGGATTAGTTCTCCTTTCCTCTTCCCATCTTGTGTGTTTCGCTTTAGCAATTAATGTTTGAAACTCCACCCACGGCTCGGAGTTTTCTGGCGATCTCTTTCACCCGCGCCCGCAGCCTCTCTTCGTCAACTGTCGTTACGCGCCCGTCTCGATAAACCTCGCGCCCGGCAATCACGGTCAAGACGACATCACGTCCCGAAGACGCGAAGACGAGCGCGCGTTCGGGATCGTGCACCGGCGTCTGGTGCGCGCCGTCTAACCTGACGATGGCGAGATCGGCCGGCCGGCCTTCGGCGAGCGTACCGGCGTCGAGGCCGAGAGCGTGCGCCCCTCCCTGCGTCGCCACTCGCAGAGCGTCGCGCGCGCCGAGCGTTTCGCTTTCATCGGCGCTGTGCTTGGCGATGCGCGACGCGAGCGCGGCAAAGCGCGCCTCTTCGAGGAGGTCGCAAGTGTTGTTGCTGGCGACCGAGTCGCTGCCGAACCCGTGCACGAGGTCTTTGAATAAATGATAAGGCGCGTGGCCGTGGCCGAGTTTAGCGTTCGACTTCGGGCAGTGAGCGACGGCCGCGCCTGACTCTCTAATGGTTTCAACGTCGCGCTCGTCAACGCGGATGCAGTGCGCGAGCAGCGTGTGTGCCCTCAACACGCCACAGTCTTTGAGGTATTGCACGGGCGACACTCCGGGCGAGCGCCACGGGATGCCACGCTCGGAGAAGTTCCGCGCGAACAAGCCGCGCCCCTCGCGGATGAGTTGCCATTCGGCCTCTGACTCTGCCGCATGAATCATCAGCGGCAGGCTTTCGTGAGCGGCGTAATCCGCAATCAACTCGAACAGCGGTGCGCTCACCGTGTAGGGCGCGTGCGGCGAGACGCCGACGCGGACCAGTTCACTCTCCAACCCCTTTAACCGCCCGACGCGCTCGCGCAGTTTTTCAAACTGCTCTCCAGCCACAGCCGGGTCCGGCCCGAACGTCTCCTGATAGACCGTCCCGCGCAGACCCGTCTCGCGGAGAGCGCGCATACTCTCAACCGCCGAACTGCTCGCATCGCCAACGGTGGTTACGCCCGCGCGCGCCGCCTCGACCGCTCCCCACAGCGCCGAAACGTAGATGTCATCTTCCGTCAGATGGAGCATCCGCGTCAGCGTCAGTTTCTTCAGCCACGCGAAGAAGTCCGACTCTTCGGGCTCAAGGTAGCCGCGCATCACGGTCAGTTCGAGGTGAGTATGACAGTTGACGAGGCCGGGAATGATCGCCGCTTCACCGTAGTCGCGGATTTCCGCATGAGGAAATCGCGACCGCAACTCGGAGCGAGGGCCGACGCCCGCGATCCGCTCGCCGGCGACGGCCACCGCCCCGTCATCGATCATTTCCGTGGTGACGGGTAACACCCACTGCGCCGCGTAGATGGTTGTCATCGTCCCGCCTGTTGCTCGGCCTGTTTGAGGCGTTGGAAACGCGCGAGGATGTTGGAGACGTAGGCGCGCGTCGAGGGGATGTCGATGCGCTCGATGAATTGTTCGGCGGTGAGCGGCGGCTGGTCTGGGGCGG
>JBOGOY010000011.1:0-5156 GCA_050748185.1 Pyrinomonadaceae bacterium | reverse complement strand
CTCCGCGCCGGGCACGTCGCGGTAATCTTTTGCGATCTTTACCAAATACCAGCAACCGATTTGGATATTGCGCTCGGGATCGCTGAGCACGACCGCCGGATCGCCCGCCATCTGTCGCCCTAGTTCGCGCATCCCCGTCTCGGCGGCCCACTCGCGGCCGACCGTCGGCGTCACTTGCATCAGCCCGATCTCACTGTCACCGCCGACAACCCACGGCCGAAAGTATGTCTCCTCGTAAATGATGCTCCACACGAGGTCGGGGTCCAGACGATAGACGCCGGCCTGTCGCGCGATCAGCGCGTCGTAACGATGGATCCAATACTGGTTGAAGTAGTAAAGACCAGCGGCGGCGAGAACGGCGAAGGCGAGCGCGGCGAGGGCGAAACGTTTCATCAGGAGTAGTCAGTAGCCAGTAGTCAGTAGTCAGTAGAAGGCATTTTCATGCTGGCTACTGGCTACTGGCTACTGACTACTGTTTCAATTCCGTCGTCTGAAGTGCGACCAGTGGTCGGCGGCGGTGGCGGAGCGATCCGGCCCTTCGTAGCGCGAAAGCAGGGCGCGGCCGTCGAGGACGTGGCCCTGCATCCAGACTTCGGCGGCGAGCATCGCGCCGAGTTCGAGTGTGCCGCGCAGCGCGCGCTGATTGACGAGCACTTCGAGCTTGAGGCGTTCGAGGTCGAGGTAAACCCAGTAAAGATCGCTGCCCGAGAGCGGATTGCGTAGCGGCTTGAATGAGAGCACGCGCCCGCAGAGGCTCCAGTCGTTTTCGTGGGCGGCGCGCGCGGGGGCGCACTCTTCGAGCGGCCGCCAGTGGGGAGGCTCTTCATCGCGCTTCAGGACGCGCGCGCGGTAGGCCAACCCGCACAAGCCCACATGTAGTTCCGACGCGCGAAAACTTTCGGGTCCGACTTCGGTCAGGTTTTGCAACTCGAAGAGTACCTCGGTCTCCGTGCCGTTGCAGTAGCCGTGGACGATGGCCTCGCCCTCTTCGTCATACTCGGTCAGCGCCCACGGGCTGATGCGCTGCGTGTAGCGGGCGCGGAAGCCGGGGCGGCAATCGGCGTAGAAGATCTCGCCAGTGCCCGACTCGTAGAGCACCGTCCACACCTCGAGCCCTTCGCCCAGTTTCCAGCAGCGCCCGTGGAGGACCGCCCCGCGGCGCGGCAACTGGGTCGCCTCGCCTTGGTCCCCCGCGCGCTCGGCGAGGTGGTTGAAGTCCTTCTCGCTCGGCACTTCGATCCCGATGGCTTCAAAAGTTTCTTCCATAAGAACAGTGGTCAGTGGTTAGTGGTCAGCAGTTAGAAGGCAGTTCATTGTTTTGACTGACATCTGACATCTGACCTCTCATCAGCTAATGGCTCGCTTCGGGCGCTTGCCGGGAGTGCTGGCGTCCGGCGCGTCGTCGGCGCGCGGGGCGCGGGTGCGGAAGCCGCGAACGTTGCGCGTCGGGCCGTGCGCGGGCCGTTCGCCCGTCCGCGCCAACTCGGCGAACAGTTCCACGTCGTAATCCGCCTCCCGCGACATCTCTTCGCGGATGGCGTGCAGTTCTTCGAGAAATTTAGGTTTGCGATACATGGTTCGGTGAATGGTGAATGGTAAAAAGTGAATGGAGGGGACCAAGCACTCTTTACCATTCACCATTTACTATTTACCCCTTCTCAGTTGCCTCCGAGACCAGAAACTCCGGCGTGACAATGACGGGGCAAAAGAAGCCCGCCGCGGTGTTAAAGAGCCGAACGCGCGCCTGCCGGCGGACGTTCGCGAGGTGGCCGAAGTTCCACGTCACGAGATAGTCTATTTTGTGGACGGAGGCGATTGCAACATGCAGGGCGTCGGCGATGTACTTGCGGTGAAAGATGCCGCGTGAAATGTAGCCCTCGGCGAGGATGGCCGCCTCTTCCGCCACTTCGAGTTGTTCGAGCGGCTTGACGAGTTTGAGATAGCCGGTGCGGTGCGGTTCGGGCACGCGCTCTAGTTCGCGGACCACGAGCGACGAGATGCAGGGCCGGTACTCGAACATCTCGTGCTCCCACCAGCGGATCGTCAGGTCGCGGCGGAACGGCTCGCCGTTGTCGAGGTAGGCTCCGACCACGGAGGTTTCGAGATACAGGCTTTGCTTCATAACTACTTCAGAACCGGAGGCCGGTAGAGACGGGCGCGACGCTCTCGCTGCCGGTCGCTGGCGGCGGCGAGACTTGGCTCTGCGGAATCGGTTCGAGGCGCAGGACGCCGCGGGTGAAGTCGAACGTAATCCGGAAGAAGCGCAGGACGTTGCCGCCGAGGATGCCGGTCTGCTCGAACCCCGAGGTCTCGTTGATGGCTTCCATATCGAGCACCGCCGCGGAGAGATTACGGTGCTTATAGTCGCCGACGGCGAGGTGCGGCAGCACCAGCATCGGCACGTTCTCGGCCACGCCCGCCGCGCCGTACACCTTGAGTCGTACTTTCTGCTCGAACCGCTCCAGCGTCTCGCGCGCGCTTAACGACTGTGAGACGACCGTAATCGTCGCACCCGTGTCGATAATGAAGTTCTGCGGCTTCTCGACACCGTCGAGCCCGACGAGCCCGCACCAGATGCCGTTGGCGGTCGTGCGGATCGGTATCTCGATGGCAGTGTCGGGCGACGCCGCTGCCGAAGGGTCAGCGTTAGGGTTGTGTGTCAGCGCCGCCGCCGGGCGCGGTGGTTCGCGATCGATGATGAGTTGGCGCGTGCCGTAGTCGATCGTCGCGAGATACTTCGACAGCACTGAGAGTCCGATGTAACCGTCTACCGGTTCCTGCGTGCTGTGGAAGTGGCGGATGTAGATCGGGACGTTCTCGACCCGCGCCTCTCCCAAATGGATCGACGAGAGGAACCCGTAAATGATGTCGAAGCGCCCAGCACCGCCGACCGCCCGCGCCGTTCCGCCCCGCGCGACCGACTTCACTCCAATCCGCTTCGCCGCCGCCTCGGAGAGGACGCACATCCCCGAGCCGGTTTCGAGGACGAAGCGCATCGGGTCCTTCGCGCCGTTCAGGCGCACGTTGACGATCGGGCGGTTGTTGACCACATCGAAGGGGATTTCGACGCGGGCCGAACCGGCCGCCTCGTACAGTTCGCGTTGCGCGCCGAGGTAGCGCAGAAAATCGATCAGGCCGCGGATATAGGCGCGCCGGTCGGCGTCCGTGCGCGGCGCGATGCGGAGGAAGTGCTCGTAGGCGTCGGCGGCCTCGCGGTAGCGTTCGGAGCGCGACGCCGCCTTGGCGAAGTTGAAGACGTAGTCAGGCTCGTCCGGCTCGATGTTCATTGCGCGCCGCAGGCCGTTCAGCGCGACGCTCGGACGGTTCTCGTGAAAGCTGATCATCGCGAGGCCGGCGATCGCGAGCGCCTCGTCGTCTTTGAAGGCGAGCGCGGTCTTAAACTCTTCGATCGAGAGCGCGAACTCTCCGATGCCGAGCAGGGCCGCGCCCATCAGCGCGTGCCCCCGTGCGGAAGTCGGTTCGACCGACACGACGCGCGCCGCGGCGTCGAAAGCGTCCTGCATTTTGCGTTGCTTGAGGAGAGTGAAACTCAAACCGAGACGCGCGGCTAAATCACGCGGGTCTTTGGCGATCATTTCGCGGTAAATGTGTTCGGCGATCTCGAACTCACCCGCGCGGACGGCCTTCGCGGCCCGCGCTTGCTGCTTTTCGCCACCGAAGGCTAACGCCTCGCCGCCCGCCTGCGCCCCGCACCAAGCCAGAGCGAGCCACACGAGCGCGACACGCAACAGGGATGAGGGATGAGGGATGAGGGATAAAGTAATCCTTTCTCTCGGGCGGCCCATCACGTCGGGCACAGGCCCGGCGACGGGGAAACCTAGTGACGATTGATCACTGCTGACTGACCACTGACCACTGACCACTGACCACTGCTTATTCATCCCTCATCCCTCCGCCCTCATTCCTACTTCAGGATTTCTCCCGTCTTCATCGACCATAGGACAAGGTCCAGTTCGTCGAAATCGATCCGCACTACGTCGCGCGCAAATTCCCGCAGCTTGGCTTCGATGGCGAGGTAGCGAGCGCGCGTTGTCGGTGGAGCGGGCGATTCGATCACGCCCAGTTCGGCGAGGCTCCTCAGGATGTGCTTGTCGAGAATCGCGTAACCGCTGAAACCTACGTTGCGCAGATAGTGACTCGCCTCTTTGTAACCAAGCCCTTTGACGCCCCGCTCGCGTGCCAGCCAGTCGCGCCGCTCCAGCGGATCGGCGAAGCCGCTCAAACGCTCGCGCAGCCGCAGCGAACAATCACGCCTCAAGTAATCGCGCGTCACGACGATATACCCTGAGCGGGCCTGAGGGTAGCGATGGACGCCCGAGAGAGCGCCGGCCAACTCTTCGTGAGTGCCGCGCGCGAGCAGCGGGCGAACCGCCTCGACGGAGTTCAAACCCATCCGCGCCGAGGCTCCGGCGGTGAAAATGCAGAAGACCAATTCTTCCCAAAGCAAGTCGTTTGTCCCGCGCCGCCACACGTCGCTGAATTCCGCCAGCCGTTGGCGGATCGCGGCCCGGCGCTCGCGGTGCGTCGCGCGGATGTTTTCAAGAGTGACGGGCTGTTGTTCTCGACGCACGTGGCTGCACAGGACGCGGGCGGCTCTTGGCTTCGGCGAATTCTAGGAGCCCACTCATCGCCGTGTCAATCAAAGTGTCAGGCGCGGAGGGCCGACGCCACTTGGCGCGCATCCACGAAGGGCGGCACGGCATCTTAAATCCGCTCGCCACTTCCCTTCCAAACATTCGCGGCGTGCGACCCGGCAGTTCGTGTTAAGATTATTTTCGTTGCCCGTAGGAGTTGCCAAGTAAAAGGAATGTTTCAGCACAAAATCACACGTCACGCATACGCTTTCATCCTGTGGATCGTCGCCGCCACGGCGGCGGGCGCGAACGCGCAGCCACAACCGCAACCGGTCCCCCTCCGCACGCCCGCGCCTAAGACGAACGTTGCGCCGGTCCTAATGCCCTTCCCGGCCACCGCCACCGCACCCGACGACGTTACGAGGATCCCGCTGCCGACGCCGACGCCTGTCTATGGGCGGCTCGGGATGCTGGTCGAGACCATCGAAGGGCAGCCGGTCAGGGCCGAAGGGGCGGATGAGTTATTCAACCCCGCCTCGGCGATCAAGCTCGCCACCGCCC
>JBOGOY010000010.1:0-16658 GCA_050748185.1 Pyrinomonadaceae bacterium | reverse complement strand
AGCAATACCTGCCCGCTGTGCAGCGCCGGGCCGTACAGGCCCCACGCCAACGCCGCCACGAGCGCGAAAACGATCCAGAGCATAAAAGACCTCACAGTAGCCAGTAGCCAGTAGTCAGTAGCCAGTAGCCGCGGAATTTCTACTGACTACTGACTACTGGCTACTGGCTACTTGAGTTAAAACGCGATCCGAACGCCCAACTGGATTTGCCGCGACGGCGTGACGGTCGAGCGGATGCGCCCGAAGGTCGAGAGCGTGGCCGTCTCGTTGGAGCCGGGCGTGCCGGCGAACGCGGTCAGCGCCGGCGGCGCGAAGTTGGCGCGGTTGAAAATATTGAACGCCTCAAGGCGCAACTGGATGTTGCCGCTTTCGCCGAGCAGCCGGGGCCAGCGCGTGCTCTTGACCGCCGCCAGATCGAAGCTGCGGTAGTTGGGGCCGATGAACGCGCCGCGGCCGGTGCTGCCGAGCGTCCCTTCGGTTGGCACCACGAAGGCGCGCGGGTCGAAGTATTGATCGGGCCTACCGAGCACGGCGCTCTCGTAGGTGTAACCGGGCGCGATCGAGACGCGGTCGCGCCCGATGCCGGGGCCGAGCGAGGGTTGCCACAGCGAGCGCGAGCGGTTCGCCTGCACGAACACCGTCAAAGGGTTGCCGCTGCGCGCCTGACTGATGCCGGCGAGTTGCCAGCCGTCGAGCACGGTCTTCGCCGCGCCCTTGAGGCCGCGCGCGAAGGGAATGTCCCACGTGAAATTGACGACCCAATTGTGCTTGGCGTGATAATCAGCCAAGCCCTTGTTGTAGTTCAGGCCGGGAAACTCGGGGAAGGCCGTCGTGGTGCCGTTGGTCGCGTCGGAGAAGAAGGTCGAGGCCTGTGTCGTGTCGAGGTTGCGCGAGAAGGTGTAGGACGACTGGATGTTAAAGTCGCGGTTCCAACGCTTCCGCACCTCGAAGATCATCGCGTTGTACCAAGAGTTGCCGTCGCTGCTCTTCAACTCGATGGTCGAGAACGCGGTGTTGGGGCGCGGCGAGCCCGGCGGGAAGAAGAGCGTGCCGTCGGGCAGCGTGACGGGGACGGCAGTGTTGACGTCGTTGCTGCGGAGCAGGTGGACGCCGCGCGTGCCCGCGTAGCCGAGGGTGACGACCGTCTGCCACGGCAGTTCCTGCTGCACGCTCAGGTTGTAGACATTCACGTAGGGGTTGTCGAGGTCGAACTGAACGGGGCGGATCGAGTTGGCGAAAGCGCAGTTGAGTGGGGCCGCCGGGAATGAGAACTGACACCGCGGGTTGCTGGCGACCACAATGCGCGGCGTCGCCGGCGGGTTGGTCACCGTCACGATCAGGTTCTGCTGGTTGTTGGTGTTGAAGTAGAGGCCGTAGCCGCCGCGTACCGAAGTCTTGCCTGTGCCGAATACATCCCACGCGAAGCCGACGCGCGGCGACAAGTTTTTGCGCGTCGGGTTCTGGTAGAGGTCGCCCACGGTGGGCGCGCGATCGCTCA
Organism: Pyrinomonadaceae bacterium; assembly: GCA_050748185.1. Classification (GTDB taxonomy): domain Bacteria; phylum Acidobacteriota; class Blastocatellia; order Pyrinomonadales; family Pyrinomonadaceae; genus JACCRA01. Next base: position 15,160 of record JBOGOY010000010.1, on the reverse strand, counting down.
GGCTGGGCAGTGCCGAGTCGCGCCCGTAAAGGTCCACCGGCATCGTGGTCGTCTCGTAGCGCAGGCCCGCGTTTAAGGTCAGGCGCGGGTGGACACGGAAAGTGTCCTGCACGTAGCCGGCGAAGAGTGTGAAGCGCCAGTAGCGGTCGAGCGCGCCGTTTGGCGTCAGGCCGAGGAAAGTCTGTGGGTTGCTGGTCAGGAAGTTTCGCAGATTGGCGAAAGTCCAGATGCCGAGCGAAAAGGTCGGGTTGACCATGTTGTCCTGATAGCGCTCGACGAGGCCGCCCGCCTTCAGCAGATGCCGGCCGCGCGTGTGGACCAGCCCGTGCTCGAAGCCGAAGACGTTCTGCGTCAGCCTGAGGCCGGCCGAGGTCTGCGGGCCGAAGCGCGGGATGCCGCCGATGTCGATGTTGCCGAGCGTCGGCCGGCCGGGAATGAAGGGCTGAAGCTCGCGCGCGGTGTTCGCCTCCACGTCCTGCCCGACGCGCGTGCGCCCGAAGTTGAAGCGGAAAGTGTGGACGGTGCGCGCCGACTGGATCAGGCGATGCTCGGCGGTGAAGAACTGGTTGCGCGACAGAAACGCGCGGGGGAACTGCGGAAAGTCGGTCGGCAACTGCTGGTCGGCGTCGTCAAACGTGTAGCGCGCGAAAGACTGTTGACGGTCGCTCCAGTTGTGATCGACGCGCCCCTGCGTGAAGTGCTGCGTAATTTGCCGGTTGAAGCCAAAGCTGTAAGACGCAAGGCCGCCGCCGAAGTTGGGGCCGTTCGGCAGCGGAAACTCATCGAGGTAAGGTCTGACCGCCGGACTGATCGTGACGGGCGTGGCGCTGCCGGGCAGGATGCCGTTGCGCGCATTGAGGTCGGGCACGACCGTGCGGATCGTCTGGCCGAGTTGCTCACGCAGCGATTCGTAGCCGAAGAAGAAGAAAGTCTTATCCTGCTTGACGGGGCCGCCGAAGCTGCCGCCGAACTGGTTGCGCTTGAACTCCGGCTTGCGCTCGCCGTCGAAGAAGTTGCGCGCGTCAAAGTTGTCGTTGCGGTGAAACTCGTAGAGCGAGCCGTGAAATTCGTTGGTCCCCGACTTGCTCAAGGCGTTAATCTGCCCGCCGAAGTTGCGGCCGAACTCGGCGCTATAAGCGTTGGTCTCGACGCGAAACTCTCTGATCGTCTCGATGCCTAAGACGGTGCCGGCGGCACTGCCGGCGGGGCCGTTCGTAAAGTCGTTTTGCGGCGTGCCGTCCAGCAGGTAAACGTTCGAGCGCGGGTCTTGGCCGTTGATGCTCGCCCCGAGGCCGTGGGCCACGACCGAGCCGCCGTCGCGGTGCGGATAGGCGACGACGCCGGGTTGCAGGAAAGCAAGGTCCGTGTAGTTGCGCCCGTTCAGAGGCAGGTCGCGGATTGCCCCCTCGCCGACGAGATAGCTCAACTCGGAGGTCTGCGTGTTGACGAGCGCCGCGTCGCCGACGACTGTGATCTCCTCTTCGGTGCGGATTTCGAGCGGGATGTTGACGACTGCGGTCTCGCTGACGGTCAGGCGGACGCCGCGCTGCGCGAACGGGCGGAAGCCGGTCATCTCCGCCCGCAGTTCATACTCGCCCACGGACAGCCCCGGAAAGACGTAGCGCCCCTCGCCATCGGTCACGACCTCGCGCGTGAGGCCCGTCTCGACGCTCTCGGCCGTGACCTTCGCCCCGACGATGACGGCCCCGGCCTGATCCGTGATGACCCCGGTCAGCGTGCTGGAAGTCTGCTGCGCCGCCGCAAGCGAGGCGGCGTAAAACACGAGCAAAGCGGCGAGCGTTGTTTTCACGCCGAGGGGAATACGATTTTGTGGGAACTTGAAAAAAGACATGATATTTGACTTGTTTTACCTTTGGAAAAATGCGGCGGGAGACGTTCGCGCCTACAATGTTCATTCTAAAGCTCAGTCTTGACTGTGACAAACGGCTGGCACAGTATGCGTTTGGTGGTACGCGCAAACTTACCCGTTGGTTTCCGCGTAATAAGCTGGACGCGAAACGCGGCACTTTCTTCCAGCCCCATCAGGGGCGGCTGACAATAGCCCAGCGATTTATCGCTGGGGATGAAGTTTGATAAAAAGTTGTGAGTCCCGTAGGGACGGTTGAGCGGAAGGGAAATCATCAGCCGTCCCTACGGGACTTGGCAATTCACTCCGGCTTGAACCCAGCGATGAATCGCTCTCGCTATTCTCAAACGTCCCTACGGGACTCGAACCCGCACGAGTTATCTCTCTTGATGAGTTTATGAAACGCACCTTGCTAATTCTCGCGGTCGCCGCGCTCTACGTTCTGCATCAGGACTTCTGGTTCTGGCGCACGCCGTACCCCGTGTTCGGCTTTATGCCCGTCGGGCTGTTCTACCACGCCTGCTTCGCGGTCGCCGCGTCGCTGCTGATGTGGCTGCTGGTGACGTTCGCATGGCCCGGACACCTCGAAGAAGAAGTCGAGCACCTACCCCAAGCGAGGGAGGACGAAACACTGTGATTCCGGCCATCGTCGTCTTCATCTATCTGGCCGTCGTCGTCTATATCGGCATCTTCGCGTTCCGCAAGTCGGCGGGGCGCGGGAAGGCCGAGGACTACTTCCTCGCCAGCCGCTCGCTGGGGCCGTTCGTCTTCCTGCTGTCGCTCTTCGGGACCAACATGACGGCCTTCGCGATCCTCGGCTCGTCGGGCCACGCCTTCTCGAACGGCATCGTCACGTTCGGCCTGATGGCTTCGGCCTCGGCGCTCGTCATTCCGCTGACGATCTTTTTGATCGGCACGCGCGTCTGGGCCTTGGGTAAAAAGTTCGGCTTCATGACGCCGGTGCAGATGTTCCGCGACCGCTGGGAGTGCGGCCACATCGGGACCGTCATCTTCGCGGTGCAGGCGGCGCTGTTGGTCCCCTACGTGATCATCGGCGTGATGGGCGGCGGGACCACGCTGAACGCGATCAGCGGCGGCGTGGTGCCGTTCTGGTTCGGCGGCGCGATCGTGGCGATGGTCGTGATGAGCTATGTCTTCTTCGGTGGGATGCGCGGTACGGCGTGGGTTAACAGCTTCCAGACTGTGTTGTTTCTCGTCTTCGGGGCGATCGCTTTAATCGTGATCGGCGTGGGCATGGGCGGCTTCCGGAACGCGGTCACGGCGATGCAAAACGCGCCCGCGTTCGCGCCGCTGCTGACGCGCGAGCGCATTTCGCCCTACTACTTCTTCAGCTACACCTTCATCCCGCTCTCAGCCATCGCGTTTCCGCACATCGCGATCTTCTGCCTGACGGCGAAGAAGATGAACCAGTTCAAAAAAACGGTCATCTTCTACCCGCTGTGCATCATGGCGATCTGGCTGCCGTGCGTCTTTTTGGGCGTGATGGCGAACCGCGTTACAGACGTGCCGCAGATTCGTCAGAAGATCGAGGCGCGCCGCACCCTCGCCACGCAAGGACGACAGATGCCGCCCGAACAGCGCGATCAGTTGCGCGAACAGGCGGCGGGCGACGACACGATCCTGCTGCTGCTGCAACGCTTCGCCCCGCTCTGGCTGGCTGGCCTTTTGGGTGCCGGGATTATGGCCGCCGTGATGGCCTCGGACTCGCAGATCCTCGCGCTCTCGACGATGTTCACCGAAGACGTCTTCGCCTTCTACGGAGGCAAGCGACGCTTCGGCGAATCCGTGCAGGTGCAGACCGGGCGTATCTTCGTCATCCTCCTGACGGTGTTCGCCTACGCCGTCGCGCTGCGCGCGCCCGAAAGCATCTTTGAGCTTGCCATCCAGTACGCCTTCTCCGGCTACGCCGCGCTGTCGCCGCTCTTGGTCGCCGCGCTCTTCTGGCGCGGCAGCACCAAATGGGGCGCGCTCGCCACGACGCTGTGGACCGCCGTGGCGGTCGTCGCCGTCGCTATCTTTCAGGCGATGGTTCCCGCGCCCGCGCCCGGCCCGGCCAACGTCATCTGGTCCCTCGGGGGCGTCGAAGTCCTCGCCCGCACTCCGGGCGGGACCGCCGTCTTCGGCTTCATGCCGGTCGTCCCGATGGTCCTCGGCTCGGCGCTCCTGATGATCGTCGTCTCGCTGCTGACGAAGAAACCGCAGGCCGCGACGGTGGCGCGGTATTTCGCCCGGCCCGAGCCCGGCCGTTGAGTATTGCTTCCGGCGCTCTGGTCTTTGATAATTCGCACATGACTCAAGTCAGCATGGATGAAATCAAGCGTGATCTGTCCGCTTATCTCCAGCGTGTGGCAGGCGGGGAGACGCTCGTCGTCATGCAAGCCGGGAAGCCGGTCGCGGAGATTAAGCCGTTCACGCCGGACGCCGCGGCACGCCGCCCTTTCGGCCTCTGCGCCGGCGAATTCATCGTGCCCGACACTTTTGACGATCCACTGCCGGAAGCCGTGGTGAGCGATTTTGAAGGCAGATGAGACTGTTGCTCGACACGCACATTTTTCTCTGGTTCATCAGCGGCGACGGGCGTTTGCCGGAAAGTTGGCGTGACAGCATCCGCGATTCCGCCAACGACGTTTCTCTGAGCGTGGCCTCACTGTGGGAAATCATCGTCAAACACCAACTGGGCAAACTCTCTCTGCCTCAGCCGCCGGAAGACTACATTCCTTTGCAGCGGCAACGGCACCAGATTTCCAGCCTCCCTTTAGACGAAGCCAGCGTTGGCTCGACTGGCAAAGCTTGCGTCGATTCACCGCGACCCTTTTGACCGCATGATCGTTTGTCAGGCGTTGGAGCATAGGCTGACAATCGTGACCGCGGATCACCGTATTTCTTCATACCCTGTGTCGATCCTCAAATGACGTATGCCGTTTGAATGAGTAGTGTGAACGAGCTATGCTCGGCTGATGAAGAGCGTCGTCCGGAAAACTCTCAACACTGCCCTCATCATCGCGGGGATTCTCTCGGCCGGGTTCGGGCTGAAAGGGTTTTTGCTGTCGAGCCGTTTCATTGACGGCGGGGTGACGGGCATTTCCATGCTGCTCTCGGACGCGCTCGGGTGGCCGCTGTCACTTTTGCTGCTGCTGATTAACCTGCCCTTTGTCGCCGTCGGCTACCGCCACATCGGAAAAGAGTTTGCCATCAAGAGCGCGCTGGCCATCGCGGGCTTGTCCGCTTGTCTCGCTCTGGTCCCCTACCCGGATGTGACGCCGGATAAACTGCTGACCGCCGTGTTCGGCGGCTTCTTCATCGGCGCTGGCATCGGGCTCGCCATCCGCGGCGGCGCGGTTCTGGACGGGACGGAAGTGGCGGCGCTGCTGGTCAGCAAGGGCAGCCACGTGCTGAAAGTCGGCGACGTCATTCTTGTCTTAAACGTCCTGATCTTCTCGGCCGCCGCGCTTCGGCTCGGCGTCGAGTCGGCGCTGTATTCGATGCTGACCTATTTCACGGCGTCGAAGACGATCGACTTCCTCATTCACGGCATCGAGGAATACAACGCCGTGACTATCATCTCCGAGAAGTGCGAAGACATCAGGCAGGCGATCATTCGTGATCTGGGGCGCGGCGTGACGATCTACAAGGGGCGGCGCGGCTGGACCGACGCGGAGCAGGACATTCTCTCCTGCGTCGTGACGCGGTTAGAGATCGGCAAGGTGAAGAGGCTGGCGACCGAAATCGACGAGGCGGCGTTCATACTGGTCCACCCCCTCTCCGACGCGGCGGGCGGGGTTTTGAAGAAGACGGCTCTGCATTGATGACTCGCCGGACGGGCAGCCGTTGCCGCAGGCTGAGCAAGAAGCGCCGGATTGAAGAGCCCTACCGCGCCGGAGTCGCCGTCAACAACCGATCCTTGTAGAGCATTCGATACAGCTTGTCGGCCAGTTTCGCGTCCTGCCCTTTCAGAATCGCATATTGTTCCAGCGCCTCCGCCCTCCGCTTAAGGAAGATGTAGGCCATTCCCAAGTTGTAGCGCGCCTCAGCCAACTCTGGCTTGAGTTCGAGGGCGCGCCGGCACGATTCGATCTCTTCTTCATAGCGCCCCAACTTGTAATAAGTGAATCCGAGATGGTGGTGCGCTTCGGCGAACTCCGGATCGAGTGTGATGGCGCGCTCGAACGACGCGACCGCCTCTCGGTGACGGCCGAGCGCGTTGTAGGCGACGCCGAGATTGCTGTGCGTGGTCGCGACGGTGGGTTCGAGTGCGGCGGCGCGCTTGAGCGCCTCGACCGCCTGCTCGGGCTGCCCGTTCAGAAAGTAGAGACTGCCCATGCGGTTGTGCGCTCCGGCGAATTCGGGGCGGAAGCGGACCACTTGTTCCAGCGACTTGAGCGCGTCGGCGTAGAGATTCAGGCGCGCGTAAGAGTCGGCGAGGTTGTAGTGGGCCTCTGCGTAATCGGCCTTGAGCGCGATCGCCTGCCGGAAGGCTCCGGCGGCTTCGCGGAAATGGCCGCCCCCGGCGAGTTCGAGGCCGCGCGCGTGGGATGCCGCCGCCGCGCTCATCTCAGGCGACGCCACCGACGATCCAATCATGTCCTGCGCGGGCGCATGGACGGCGGCTAAGAAAAGGAGGAGCAGGCTGGAGGACCAGCCGGGGAGCGTCCGTGTCATCCTTAAACTCCTTTGCCGTACTGTGCGGAACCTTCTGCCGGTAAGATGGCGCGGAGTATATGAATGCGCGGCGGGGCTGTCAACGGAGGCTGGTTATGACCACAGGAAGCAGAGAAAATGATGAATGATGGGTAGTAGGTCAATCGAGGGAGATGCTGGCGGAAACCCGCGCGTGAGCAAGGGCGTCATTCTGTGCCCTCTCTAACGGTCGGGCTTGCGGCCCTGTCTCCCCGACTTGAGCCACTACTGAATGATGAATCAGAAGCAGTTGGTCTTTCATTCATCATTCATCATTTCGCACTCATCATTTTTTTATCGGCGATCATCATTCAGCCGAAGCAGTAGAGCCGACCGTCCTGTGTGCCGACGACGATACGGCCGGAGGCTACGGCCGGCGAGGCCGAAACCGCGCCGCCCGCCTCGAACTCCCACACCTTTTGGCCCGTGTAAAAGTCGAGCGCATAGAAACGTCCGTCGTTCGAGCCGATGAAGACGCGGCCCGCCGCGAGCGCGGGCGATGATTCGACGCGCGCCCGCGTCTGAAACGTCCAGAGACTTTTGCCGGTGCGCGCGTCGAGGCAGTGGACCATTTTGTCGCGGCCGCCGAGGACGACGCGGTTCTCGACCGCACTCGCCGAAGAGTAGAAGGGGAACTGCCGCTCGGGGTGCCGGTAGCGCCACGCGACGCGGCGCGCCGAGAGGTTGACGCCGAGCACCTCGTTGTCGAACGTGCCGTAGTAGGCGCGCCCGTCCACGAGCGCGGGCGACGCGCCGGTGTACGCGCCCGACACCACGCGGAACGCCTCGCGCCCGTCCGCGACGCGAATCGCACGGAAGATTTCGTCGCAGCCCGCGATGAACGCGACGCCGTTCGCCACGCCGGCCGTAGCATGGACTGGCCCGTCCGTCTTAGCCTTCCACACGAGCGCGCCGCTCTGCGCGTTCAGGCAGTAGAGGTGTGTGTCGTAAGAACCGATCAGAACTTTGCCGTCCACCAACACCGGCGAAGACTTGATCTCGCCGCCGGTCTTATGGGTCCAGACGGCCCTTCCGTCGCGCGCGCTGACGGCGTGAACCGTGCCGTCGAGATCGCCGACGTAGACGATACCTCCGGCCACCGCCGGCGAAGACTCGCCGATGCCTTCCTTCGCGCCTGTCTGATACTTCCAGCGCACCGCGCCGCTCCCCAGATCGAGCGCCACCAGTTCGCCCTTGTGCGAGCCGACGTACACCGAGCCGTCCGCGATCGCAGCCGAACTCTCGATCGAGTCACCCGCCTCGTAGGTCCACAGGACGCGCAAGGTTTTCGGCACGTCAGACTTTGAGACGCCGGTCAGTTGGTGGCCGCCGCGAAACTGCGCCCAACTGTTCGGCTCAGCCCACTGCGCGCGCGCCGTCGCGGGCAGCAACCAGCAGGCGATAAGCAACAAACACCGAGAGGCGAGTAAGACGGCCCGGCCTGTGCAATGAAGTGAAGCGAACGGTTGAAGCTTGTTTGGTCCCATAGGTCTGAAATTAAATTAGCTCTCGGTTAAGTGTACGGGACGAGTGTTTGACCGGCTTCCTCTGCGGGCCTCTGCGTCTCTGCGGTCAATCATCCTCCCTCCGCCCAACATCGCCGCGCTCTAAAATGCCTGACTGTAAATTTCGAGTGCGCCGGCGACGTCGAAAGGACGCGGGTTGAACTGCGCGGTCCACTGTTGCGCGGCCTGTTCCGCCAACTGCGGCAGCTCGCGTTCGGGCACGCCGAGCGCGCGCAGGTCGAGACTGAGTTCGCCCCGCTCAGCCATCTCTTCGAGGCGCAGCGCGAGGCTGTTGCTGTCGCAGCCCCGATGCTGCATCCGTGAGGCGCGGCGGCACAACTCGGCGTAACGGTTTTCCACCGTCACGGCGTTCCAGCGCACGACCGTCGGGAGCAGGGCCGCGAGCGCCAGACCGTGCGTCGTGCCGTAACTTTGCGTCAGCGGGTTGGCGCAGGCGTGCGTCGCGCCGAGCATCGAGTTTTCAATCGCCCCACCCGCGAAGTAAGCGCCGAGTTGCATCGCACCCCGCGCCTCGATGTCCGACGGGTGAGAAAGCACGCGCTCGTAGTTGGCTTCGAGCAGCCGCCACGCTTCGCGCGAATACATTTCCGAGAGCGGCGTGCGCTTGGTGGTGACGAAGGTTTCGACCGCGTGCGCGACGGCGTCGAAGCCGGCGGCGGCGGTAACGGCCGCCGGCTGCGAGACGGTCAGGGCCGGATCGAGCACGGCGACGTGGAACGCGGCCTTTGGATCGCCGCAGGCCATCTTGACGTGCGTCTCCGCGTCGGAGATGAGCGCGTAAGATTGCGCCTCGCTGCCGGTGCCGGCGGTAGTCGGCACGCCAATCGACGGCAGCAGCGGCCGGGTCGCTTTGCCGTAGCCCCAATAATCTTTCATCGCGCCGCCGTTGGTCAGCAGAAAGTTGACGCCCTTCGCGCAGTCGAGCGACGAGCCGCCGCCGAGGCCGATGATCGAATCGACGCCGAGCGGCGCGGCGAAGTCATGGCCCCGCTCGATCATCAGCGTGTCGGGGTTCACCTCGAAATCATGGAAAGGGAAGACCTCAATCCCGGCCGCCCGCAACGGCGTGATCGCCTCGTCAACGTGGCCGGAAGCGACGAGGCCGTGGTCCGCGACGAGCAGCGTCCGCCGCAAACCCAACTCGCGGGCCAACTCGCCGAGCCGTTCGATCGCGCCCTCGCCGAAGACGAGGCGGGTGTGAGATTGAAAGTCGAAGTCCTTCATGACCAATGAATGTTATTAACCACAGAGAAGACAAATGATGAGTGATGAGTGATGAGTGATGAATGAACCGAAAGTAGCCAGTAGCCAGTAGTCAGTAGCAAGGCCTTCCTCAGTGAAAGGCGGGAAAGCGGGTCGGTTGCCGCTCCTAACCACCAGCCGAGCCAATCCCTTTTAGCTACTGGCTACTGGCTACTGGCTACTTCCTCTTTATTCATCACTCATCATTCCGCATTCATCATTTCCGCCTTCTGTGGTTAATGCTTATCTGCCTACGCGGGACTTCTCGTGTCACTTATTGCTCGCCGCCTTGACCGACCCGCGCTCCGTAATCCCGTAAACGAAATTCTGCGCGCGGACGATCAGCATCCCGTCCGAGATCGCCGGCGTCGCCATCAGCGCCTCGCCCATCGGGTTGGTCCCCAATAGTTCGTACTTCGGCCCGGCCTTGACGACGTACACATCGCCGTCCTCGCTGGCGAGGTAAATCTTGCCGTCGGCCGCGACGGGCGAGGCGGAGAAGGTGCTCGGGATGCGCTCTTGATAGAGCCGCTCGCCGGTCTCGGGCCGGTAGGCGCTGAATACCCCGTTGTCGCCGCAGATGTAGAGCAGGTCGCCGTAAATGAGCGGCGTGCCGGTGTAGGAACTGCCGCGCGGCAGGCGGTAGGCGAGAAACTGACTCGACTCCTGTCCTTCCTTCACAGAGATGTCGCCGCTCGCGCCCGCGGGTTTGAGGGCAAAGATGGGCCGGCCGAGCGGGTAGCCGCCGGTCAGGAAAACCACGTCGCGCCACACCACCGGCGCGGGCATCTTCACCTGTGTGTTGTTGTCCGAAAAGCGCCACAGTTCTTTGCCCGTCGCGGGATCATAGCCGCGAACGTAGCGGCCCGCGTTCGTGATCAACTCCGTGCGTCCCTTGCCTTGATAGACGACCGGCATACTCCACGTCGGCAGTTCACTCCGCTCCGTGCGCCAGACCTGTTTGCCGTCTTTGAGGCTGTAGGCCGCGATGAACGATTGTTTGTGCCCGTCGCATTGCAGAATGACCATGTCGCGATGGATGAGCGGCGAACTCGAATGGCCCCACTCGGAGGTGGGGTCGTCGGCGAGTCCGGGGTTCAACACGCCGAGGTCTTGTTTCCACAACAGCTTGCCTTGCATGTCGTAGGCGAAAAGCCCTTCCGAACCCATCAGCGCGACGACCGTTTTGCCGTCGGTCGCGGGCGTCGAATTGGCTTGGCTCGCTTTGACGTGACGGCGGGCGCGCGGCACGCCCTCGTGCGCCGTGCGCTCCCACAGAATTTTGCCGGAACGCTTGTCGAGACTGTAAATCCGCCACGTGTGCTTCACGTCGTCGCGGGCAAGGCCGATGCCGCGGTCCTTGGCCTTGAACGTGATGTCGGGCGCGCTGCTGATCGCCGTGATGACGAACACGCGGTCGCCCCACACGACCGGACTCGCGTGCGAGAGGCCGGGGATTGGCGTCTTCCACGCCACGTTCCGCGACGGCTGTGCGGCGTCCCATTTAACCGGCAGCGACTGTTTGCCCTCGGCGACACCGGAAGCGTTCGGGCCGCGGAACGCCGGCCAGTTCTGGGCTTGGGCGGTAAGAGTGGCGAGGAGGAAGAAGCCAATAATCGTGACGATCCGTTTCATATATCGCTGCCGAGCCTTTCAGCCCCGTCAGGGGCAATGGCCTTGATTCGAGTTTCAAATCAAGCCAAATCTACTACCCGTGAGTTGTCTTGAGCGGGGCAAGATAACAACTCCGTCGCTCTGCCGGGAGCGCTAGATTCCTTGCCTGCATGAGCGCGCGAGCGCGAAGACGAACGCGCATGGCTATCCGGTGCCCGAGTAACGGGATACGCCGGTTAGCTCGCCTGTCGGCGAGCTTGCAGGCAGGATGCCTGCGCTCCCGGCGTGATGCGATTTGATTTCAGTCATGCTCAGCGACAGGGGCTGGCTAAAAACAAAAGTCTCCGCTCAAACGTTCACGCGCCGGGCCGAAAGCAAGTGTATTACCCGACCGGCTTAGGCGCGGGCGTCGGTGCGGGCGTGGCGGCGCCGGGCGCGGGCCGCGCCCCTTCCGCAAGCGCGTAGATTTGATTGCGGTTCGAGATGAAGAGCGCGCCGTTGGCGGGCACCGGGGTCGAATAGACCGAACTGCCCATGTTGATCTCGGCCAGCACCTTCTTCGTCTTGCCTTCCTGCAAGATGACCACATCGCCGTCCTCATCGCCGAGATAGAGCTTGCCGTCGATCAGCATCGGCGAGCCCCAGACGGCGGCGAACACGTCATGGGTCCAATAGACTTGACCGGTCTTGGCGTCGAGGGCGTGGAGGAACCCGCTGAAGTCCGCTTGATATAGCACGCCGTCCTTGATCGCCGGCGTCGAGATCGAGCGGCGAATCTTGTCGTAGTGCCAGACCATGCCGGTCTTGGTGATGTCGCCGCGCTTGCTGGCGTCGAGGCAGTACATGTGGCCGATGCCCTCGCCGTGCTCGGGGTCTTGCCCGTTAGAGATGTAGACCTTGTCTTCGTAGATGACCGCTGTCGAGATGATCTCGTTGCGCGTCTTCGGCCAGACGGAATCTTTCGGGTTGGTGTCAAACTCCCAGAGCTTGGTTCCCTTCAGCGCGTCGTAGCCGCGGATCCAGCCGTCGCCCTGACCGTGAACGACCTGCACGACGCCGCCGATGGTTCCCACCGTCGGCGAAGACCACTGGCCGTGCAGGATTTTCTCGTTGACCGAGTTGTCCTCCCAGACGAGCTTGCCGGTCTGCTTGTTGACGGCGATGATCGCCGGGGACTTCGGCGAGGGGACGTTGACGTGGCTCTCGTCCTGCCCGTTCGACGTGCTGACGTAGATCAGATCGCCGTACATCACCGGCGAAGAGTTCGCCAGATTGTGAGGGAGCGAGCCGACCTCTTCCATCATGTCGAAACGCCACACCACGTCGCCGTTCGCCTCGCCAGTCAGTTTCTCATCGGTCACGGGGCCGTCGTTCTCTTTGTCCCGAAAACTTTTCGTGTCGAGGCACATCAACTCGGCGCGGTTCGAGACGTAATAGATGCGATCGCCTTCTACGAGCGGCGACGAGGCGACGCCTTGATACGGCCAGTCGTTGACGCGACCGGCGGCCAGTTTGTCGTGGACCATCTGCCACAGGAAAGCGCCGTCCGCTTCGTTAAAGGCCATCAGGATGCCTTTGTCGCCGATGATCTTCGGATCGCGCAGACCCTCGTTGTTGGTCCCCACAAAGACCGTCCCGCCCGAGACGACGGCGTTACCGTAGGTCTGCGAGCCGAGTGCCGCCACCCACTTGACGTTCTTCTTCTCCTTCACGTCCCAAGCGATGGGCAACCCCTTCATCGCCGAGACCATGTTGCGGTCAGGCGTTCCGCCCCACATCGGCCAATCGCCTTTGCCGGGATCAGACGCTTGAGCAGTGAGCGGTGAGCGGTGAGCGGTGAGCAGCAACCCACCTGCGACCGCCAGCAATAAAGTTAGTGCAACTCTTAAACACCCTTTTTCGCGATTCAGTTTCATTCATCATCTCCTGATTGCTGACTGCTCACTGCTTACTCTGTGCGTTGGCCGTTACCTTGAGATTGTCGAAGTAAATCTCGGCCAGCGCGTTGCCGAAGATGCCGGGAGCGCCTTGTTTGTCGGAGAGCGGATCGACGCGCTCGATCATCCACGCCGACGGCTCAGCTTCGCCCACCGGCCAGACCTTGCCGCGGGCGCGCACTTTGCCATCGGGCAGGTTCTCGACCGAGAGCTTCAAGCGATACCAAGCGTCCTGCTTCCACGCATAAGGGACGGACACGGTGCGCTCGGTTTCGGGCTGCCACGGTTCGAGGTGGAGCATTTGGCTGTTGCCATAAAGCGCGAGCACGTAGCGCTGCGCGATCACGCCGGCGTCGCCCTGTTGGCGGCGCTTCTGGGTGGCATACACGTCGGCCTCGACCGTGTAGTTCGACAAATCGGACGGCCCCATGTAGGCGCGCGCGCGGCTTAAGAGCGAAGAGCCTTCGATCGTCTTGACGAGCACTTTGTTTCCACCTTCGAGTTCACGCACCGTGAACTTCATGGTGGTGTTGACCCAGTGGGCGGGGATGGTGTTGACCGCCATCCCGTCGAAGTTCTCGCTCCACGGCAGCGGCGAAATGACGCGCACGCGCGCTGCGCCGGAAACGTTGCCGACGGTCGCCTTGACGACGCCGGCCTGCGTCCCGCCGTCAGAGGCGGCGACGAACTGGCCCCCCTCGACCGTGCCCTTCAACTTGTCGAGCGCCCACGTCGCCTGTTTCTCTTCGCGGATGAAATTGCCGCGCTCGTCGAAGAGGCGGACGCGGAAATTAACTTTGTCGCCCGGCTTGAGCATGAGTTCAGTCGGGACGACTTGGACGTGAGCAACGTCTCTGGCTCCTATAACGGGAGAAGTCACACGCGGCGCGGATGCCTGATCCGTGTTCACCTTTTTCCCAATGCAATAAAGATTTGAGTCGCTGACGAGAAAGACGCGGCCGTTCGAGACGGCGACCGAGGCGATGATCGCTTCGGGCTGCTGCGCCGTGCCGAGTTGATCTTCATCCAGAATCTTCGCGCCCGTCGGGCCGGGTTCAAGGATGAAGAACTTGCCGTTCTCGGTGCCGACGTAGAGCTTGCCGTCAGCGAGCACGGGCGAGGCCTTCTGGATCGTGCCGAGGTTCTGAATCCAGACCTGCTTACCAGTATTAAGATCGAAGGCGGCGACGTTGGCCCCGTTATCCAGTTGGTAGAGTCGCGCGCCGTCAACGACCGGCGAGGAGAACCCGCCCTGCCAGCCGACCGTGCTCCAACGGATCTGTTCCTGCTTCACTTCGCCCCGCGCGTTCGCGTCCACGGCGACGATCATGCCCATCTCGTTCGAGGCGAGGTTCTCTTCGCTGTGCGTCAGGATGGCCGTGTTGCGATAAACCACGACGCCCGTATTGATGCCGCGCTTCGAGATTTCGTACTTCCAGACCGGCTCGCCCGTCTGCGCCTTGATGGCGTGGACCACGCCGTCGCTCGCGCCCTGAATGAGCAGGCGCGTGCCATCTATGTCAGCGATGAACGGCGGCGCGTAAGTCGTATCGTAAGGGCGGCCTCCGGGCGCGCTAATCCACATCGTCTCTCCGGTGCGCTTGTCGAAGGCCATGAAGCGGTGCGCGCCGCGCCCATGCTCGCCCCACATGAATGTGACGCCGCTAACGATCACCAAGTCTCCATCGAGCAAAGGCGAGACGGTGCGCCCGCCGTGCGTGGTGAGCAGGCCGAAGTCTTCGCCGAGCGAGCGCTCCCACAGCACCTTGCCGGCGGGCGTCAGCGAGAGGAGTGTGCCGCCGCCGCCGAAAACGAAGACGTTGCCGGTCGAGGCGTCGGCCGCGGGCGAAGCCCACCCGACGCGGTGCGGCGGCACGTCGCTGAGATACAAGTTAAAACGGTGTTCCCACAGCAGCTTGCCTGTGTCGGCGTTAAAGCACATCAAGCGCTCTTGCAAGTTCGCGCCACGGCCGGCGGTGTTTTGCAGGTACAGCCGATCGCCCAGCACGACCGGCGTCGAGCGCCCGCCGTAAGGAGCTTTCCACGCGAGGTTTTCGCCCGCGGGGGACCAGCGCGACGGCAAGTTCTTCTCCGGCGAGACGCCGTCGCGCGCCGGGCCGCGCCACTCGGCCCAGTCGCCGGCGAGCGCGGGCGAAGCGGCGAGCGAGATGAAGAGGACGAGCCTTGAGAGGGAAGCGTTCATAATTCAGTCCTTTACTTTACCGTCTGAACTCGTCAGGGATTCCAGAGAGACTTAAACCACGAAGGACCGAGAA
>JBOGOY010000009.1:0-16769 GCA_050748185.1 Pyrinomonadaceae bacterium | reverse complement strand
CCGCAATCCATCGCTTATCTCTTCTGCCTCACGTCGTAAGCGTAGATCGTGTTCTGGTCGCGAAGGTAGAGGCGGCCGCCGGCGACGATCGGGTGCGCCCAAGTAGGCAGCGAGTCCTGCTGGATGCGGAAGCGGCCCTTCTCTCGATAGCCCTCGGGCGTAGCCTCGACGAGTCCGACCACGCCGTTCTCACTGAGGCAGTAGAGGTGTCCGTCGGCAAAGACGATCGAGCCTTTACCCACGCTGCGGTCGCGCCACGCCACTTCGCCCGTGTCGAAGCGCATCGCCGTCAGGATGCCGCTCGAAAAGCCGTAGAGGTGATCGCCCACGAGGATCGAACTGCTGTGGTGATTCCGCATGTCCTTCGTGAAATAGACCTCCGAGGCCGTCACCCCCTTGTTGTCGCCGCCGGCCTTAATCTCGACAAGGCCGCCGCCGTTGCCGTAGTCCGAAGAGATGAAGACGCGGTTGGCGCGCGCCACCGGCGTCGCGGCGTTGGCGACGTTATTGGCCGCCCGCGGATAGTCCCACAACAAGCGGCCGTCGCGCAGGTCGAGCCCGAGCGCGCGGGTCGAAGTGAAAAAGACGACCTGCTTGGCGCCGCCCGCGTCGATGGCGATGGCCGAGGAGTAGCCGGCGCGGTCGCTCTGGCTCTTCCAGATGAGCGCGCCGTCCTTTTTGCTGAGCGCCACGACCGAAGCGCCCGGCCCGCCCGCGTTGACCAGCACTTTGTCGTCGATCACTAACGGCGACTCGCTGATGCCCCACGTAATGTTCGAGCCGCCGAACTTTTGCAGCACGTTCATCGTCCAGACGAGGCGGCCCGTCTTCGCGTCGAGGCACGACAGATCGCCGTTGCCGCCCAAAGCGTAGAGCCGGTCGCGGTCAACCGTCGGCGTCCCGCGCGGGCCGTCGCCGCGATCATTCTTGAAGGCTCCGCCGTGTGGCGTCGCCCACACCTCTTTGCCGTTCGCGACGTCGAACGCCACGACGTACTCGCGGTCGCCGCGCAGCCCCATCGTGAACATCCGGCCGTCGGCGATGGCGAGCGAGGAATAGCCGCGCCCCGCGCCCGCAATCTTCCAAGCGAGCGGCGGGCCTTCGGCGGGCCACTGCCTGAGCAGTCCCGTCTCTTTGGAAATGCCGTCGCGGTTCGGCCCGCGCCACTGCGGCCAGTTGCCGCCCCCCGCCTGCGCCACTGCCGTAAGCGGCAGGCTGCCCAACAGCAGCGTCAGACACATCACAGACTTCATGCTCAAACTCTTCATGTTAGAAACTCCTTCGATGCTTGCGGCGATTGACGAAAGACTCGCGGGATACTCAGACGGCCGCGGCCAGACACGAAGTTGGCGACACGATTCATCTGCGTTCCAGTTGGTCAATTATACGGCTCTTCTCGGCGAGAGTTGTCGAAAGATGAAAATAAAATCCTCCACGAAAATGGATGTTTAGTGGAAGCGACAAGTGACGAGTAACAGGTGACAGGAGAAGAGAGTGAATAGTGACAGGTGACAAGTGACAGGAGGAAGTCAGGGCTTGCTTGTCACCCGTCACCTGTCACTTGTCACTCTATTGACTCGTCACCGGTCGAGCGACACGATGTAGGCGACCAGTTGCGACACCTGCTCGTCGCTGAGCTTACCCTGAAAGCTCGGCATGATCGGCTTGTACCCGGCGACGACGCGCGCCTGCGGCACGAGGATGGATTCCCGGATGTAAGACTCGTCGGCGACGGTCGTCACTTGGTTGCTCAGGCGCACCTCTTCGCCTAACAGCCCCGCGAGGGCCGGGCCGATTTTCCCTTCACCCCTGATGCCGTGACATTTGACGCAGTCGAGACTTTGAAAGAGTTGCTGTCCGGCCGCGGCCTTTTTCTCGGCGTCGCTCTGGATGGCGGGCGGCGTTTGCGTGATGGCGGCGTTCTGCTTGACTACGGTCGTCTCACCCGCGCCGGCCTGCGATTTCTGAGCGGTGAATCTGTAAGCGAAGACGGCCGTCGCGACCAGCAGGCCGAGAAGTGCGGAAATCAACAGCAGACGATTGAATGAACGCCGGGGACCAGCCGGGGGCGTTGACGATTGGACTGGGGAAGTTTGCCGGACACGTCCGGGCGGCGACATGGGCGGCGGAAGCTGAGTCGCGGCTGATGAAGGGTCGGTGACGGTGGACTGGATGACGGTTCTTTCTTCATTGCCGTCGGTCAGCGAAGACGCGCCCGCTTGTTGGAGCGCCCGACGCATCTCGGCGGCGCTCGCGGGGCGGTTATTACGAGCGATCGCCAACGCGAGGTTGAGGACTGTCGAAACCTCCGCTGGCGTCCGCGGATTCAGTTGCCGGGCGGGGACCAGTGGATCTTCCTCGCCGTTACTCAACGCGGTGACGCGCTTCAGCGAACCGGGCGGCACAGCCCCCGTCAGCAGGTGGTAAACGGTCGCACCCAGAGAGTAGAGATCGCTTCTCGCGTCCGTGCCCTCGTCCTGAATCTGCTCCAGCGGGGCGTAACTCGGGGTATAACCCAGAACGCTTTTGAGCGTCGTGCCGGCGGCGGGTAAGCCCTTCGCCAGCCCGAAGTCCAGCAGGATGACGCGCCCCCTATCCGACAGTTTCAGGTTTTGCGGTTTAATGTCGCGATGGATGACGGGCGGCGCTTGCGTGTGCAGATAGTCGAGCGCGTCGAGCAGTTCGTCGGCCCACCCGAGCACTTCGTTGACGGGAAAGCCTTCGGCCCGGCGCAGAATCATCTCCCCCAAGTCTTCCCCGGCGACGAACTGCATGACGAGGAACTGCCCGTCGCCTTCCGTGAAGTGATCGCTGACCCGTGGCAGCGCGGGGTGGTGTAGCCGCGCGAGCAACTGGGCCTCGCGCTCGAACTGTCTGCGCTGGCTCTCGTCGGTGGCGTGAGTTTCCTTCAACGCGACCGTGGTGTCGAGTCGCTGATCAAAGGCCTCATAGACGGTGCCCATGCCTCCCTGCCCGAGTTGGCGGACGACGCGATAACGGTTTTGCAGAATGGTGTCCGGGGCGAGCATATCTCTAATTGAAAAAGTGGGAGCCGGTTTGAAGTTCGAGCCGCCGATCCGGCCGGCGGCTGTGCATCTTAATCCAGTTTGCTTTCCGGCACGAGAGATTTTGCGTGGTGCTTGTCACCTTTGTCGGTGGAATCGTCTTGGCGGGAACGCCATCGTCAGGAATAAAACTTTATGAAGTCGGTATGACTCCGTTGCCGGATGACGGTTTGGTGAGCGCCGCCCCGCGCAAAAGGTAGAGGGACGGGGAGCGTCGGCTGAAAATCAACGGCCGTGGTTGCCGGTGAGAAGAGGCCCGCGAGTATGATAATGGCCGAAGCGTCGGCCGAGATGCGATGAATTCGACCGCGTGACGGGGGCGGGGTGAAATTATGTCCGAACAAATGATCGTTAGCGTGGTGCAGGCCAGCCCGGCGTATTTGGATCTCGACGCCAGCCTGAGCAAAGCCCTCAAGCTGATCGCCGAGGCGGCGCGGCAGGGCGCGCGGCTCGTCGCTTTCGGCGAGACGTGGCTGCCCGGCTATCCCGCGTGGCTCGACTACTGCCCCGCGGCCGCGCTCTGGGACCACGGGCCGACCAAGCAAGTCTTCGCGCGGCTGCGGCAAAACAGCGTCGTCGTGCCCGGCAGGGAGACGCGGGCGCTCGGTGAGGCCGCCGCTTCTTTCGGCCTGACGCTGGTGATCGGCGTTAACGAGCGGGTCGAGACGGGGCCGGGCAACGGCACGCTCTACAACAGCTTGCTGACGTTCGACGCCGGCGGCCGGCTCGTCAATCACCACCGCAAACTGGTCCCCACGTACACCGAACGTCTCGTCTGGGGCAACGGCGACGGGGCCGGTCTCGTCGCCTCGCAGACGGCGGCGGGCCGCGTCGGCGGCCTCATCTGCTGGGAACACTGGATGCCGCTCGCACGCCAAGCGCTCCACATCGCCGGCGAGCAAATTCACGTCGCCGTCTGGCCCACCGTCCACGAGACGCACCAGCTCGCCAGCCGACACTACGCCTTCGAGGCGCGCTGCTTCGTGCTCGCGGCCGGGTTGATCATGCCGGCCGGCGACCTGCCGCCGGAACTGCCTGCGCCCGCGAATCTGATCGAGCAGCCGGACACGCTGTTGTTGCGCGGCGGGAGTTGCATCATTGGGCCGGACGGGCGCTACATCGCCGGACCGGTATTTGACGAAGAGACCGTCCTGAGCGCGGAGATCGATCTGGCAGCCATCGACCGCGAGAAAATGACCCTCGACGTGACGGGCCACTACAGTCGCCCGGACGTTTTCGACTTCAACCTGCGAAAGTCGGCCCGCGCCACGACCGACCCCGCCGCCCAAATCGAACTGTGAAAGGTTGGGAGGGAAAATTGAACCACTGAGGAGATGGAGGACACGATGAATGCGGAATGATGAATGCGGAATGATGAATGAAGCGCAGCTTGTCTTTCATTCATCATTCCGCATTCATCATTCCTTCCCCTGTACCCTCACACCTGAGGCCATTACGTCTTTTGGCGTTCGAGGGCGGCGCGGATGCGTTCGCGGGCCTCGTTGGAGAGGGAGAGGGAAGCGGTCAGAGGATCGTCCTCGATCCGGGCCGCGCGCGCGCCGACGGCCTCGCTGATGACTTGCAGGTGCTTGAGGTACCAGACGCACCAGACGCAGACCCACAGGTGAAGTTGCAACAACACGCGCTCTCGCCACGTCAGACGCCGCTCCAGCGACTCGGACATCAACGGCGCCATCACCTTGCAGGGCGGCAGCCGGCGGAGCAGCCAATACCTGACCCCGTGCACGGCCTTGTCGTAAAGTTGCAGTGCCATCTTTAACCTTTGCTCGGCTCCCGTCTGAACCATTTGAGTTCGATGCAACACCGGAGGTGCGTGCGGGCACGATGCAACATGACCCACAGGTTGTTCGTCGTGATGCTTAAAACCTCACAAATTTCTTCGCTGCTGTAGCCGTCCACCTCGCGCAGCGTGAAGGCGCTCGCGATCCGCACCGGCAGCGGGGACAGGCACTGTTGGAAGACGTCCCAGAATTCTCCCTGTTCGAGCAACTGTGCGGGACTGGTCTGCCAGTCAATTGGCGCGCGATCAGGATCGAAGTGGTCTTTCCACTCCCCCGCCTGCCGGAACATCTCTTCGTGCTCGAACGCCTCGCCTTCAAACTGGCTGGCGGGAGTCTCCCGGCCCGCCCGGCGGAAATGATCTATGATCTTGTGTTTGAGAATTCCGACGAGCCACGTCCGTTCCGACCCGCGCCCGGCGAACGTGTGGTAAGCCTGAAGGGCCGCGAGCAAAGTCTCCTGCACCAAATCTTCGGCGACCGAGGCGTCGCGGAGGCGAAACATCGCATACCTGTAGAGAGAGTCTCCGTGCTGGTCCACCCACAGGCTCGGATCGGGGGATGGGACCGGAGCCGCCCGTTGTTCTTGGCTCATAAATAACGGCGCTGGCGAGGGATCGCTCGGCGCGCGACCGGGGAGCGCCCTCCGACGCTTCGTCTCTCCAGAGAGAGGTCTGATGGAGCTTCGCGATGATGTTACCATTAACCGTCAAAAGGTAACTTGATGGAACTCATTCCCTGCCGCGACTGCCAGACGATGATTTCGACGGAGGCCAAAGGCTGCCCCAGATGCGGGCGGAACTTAATGGCCGAAAGAATGCTGGGGAAATATCTCTGGCTGGTGTTGGTCCCTGCCGTCGCCGTCCTCGGCGTTCTCTGCGTCTGGCTCCTCAGCCGTGCGGCGCTCTGATAGACCAATCGCAGCAGTGACAGGTGACAGTCTCTTTCCACTTGTCACCTGTCACTTGTCGCTCGTCCCTTTTTCAAAATTAGTAACGCTCCTGCCAGTGTCTCAGGGCGTGCCCGACGACCGGAATCTCGCCCCGGCGCAGGTAAAGAATGATCGCGCTGCCGACGAACGTGGCGAGCGCGAGAATGAAGAGCAGCCCGCCGTCGTCCTTCACTACGATGCCGAGTTTCGTAAGGTGGCTCAGGATGGCGCCGCTGATGGTCCCCAGCGCCAACAGCGCGCCGAGCCATGCGGCGCGTGGGACCAATAACAGCGCCGCGGCGATCAACTCGGCGACGCCCGATCCGATCCGGAACAGCGCTTCGTTGCTGCCGAAGAGGGTCGTGAAAATGTATTTCGACTCCTCGGCTCCGGTGAACTTGAAGAACAGGGTTTGCAGCAGGATCACGGCGACGCCCGCCTGAAGAATCCAACTGATGACGTTCAATGATTTCGATAGCTTCATCACAATATCTCCTTCATTTCGGTTAAATCACGGAAATCTTTTTTGTATTCCCGCGGTGCGCCCGCGGCCGACATTTTTTCGCCCTGCTCCCGGCCGAAACTCGCGACCAAGAGCTTGACCAGCACTTTGAGCGGAGTCGGCGCAACTCCCCGCGCGCGGTTCCGCGCGCCTACCTCGAAAGCGATCCGCCATTGCGCGAAGAGCGTGCGGTAGGCGGTTAGTAAACTGTTTCGGGGATCGTAGATGTGCGTCGCCTCGGAGGTGACGCCGTTCAGTTCGACCACTTTGAAGTTCTCGCCCCGCCGGAAGTCTTCGAGCGAAGGCGTCCTGATGTCGAACCGGCCGAAGTAGAACCCCTCGTAAGCGCGGCTCAGACGGTCGATGGCTGCCTCCAGTCCCGGCGTCTTAATCCAATCGCCGTCAAGGAACACGGCCCCACGGCAGTGCGTGCCGAGTTCGACGAGTTGCACGCTCTCGCCCCGCGCGGGAACGTCCCAGAGTTGATCCCGGCGCGACTCGAAATAAGCGCGGGCCATGCAGACGGCGCGCTCGTCTCTCAAAATCAGTTGTTCGAGCGTTCGTGTGCCATCGCCGTTGACGCAAGGGAAGCGCTTCTCTGTGATCGAGAAGATGTGGCCCTTCGTCGCTTCCGGGCGGCGGTAGTAGAAGACGCCGAACTCCGCGCCGGCGACGTACTCCTGAATGAGAGTGTCGCCCGGCGCGTGCCCGAGGTATTCCTCCAGTTCGCGTTCGGCCTTAATGATGCGGACGCCGGAACCGCGCTGTCCCGCGTCGGGCTTGAGCACGACGGGGAAAGAGAGGCCCAGCGCGGCCATGAACGCGCGTGCGTCGGCGAGTCGCGCGCCGAAGGTTGCCGCCGCTTCGAGGCGCACCGCGCGCGCGACGAATGCGCGTGAATGTTCCGTGGCGGACAAGCCCCGCAGGATTTCGATTTTAGATTCGCCGATGAACCCGCCGCCGTGGATGGCGGGGTTGGCCGCCGTGAAAAGCGTCAAGCCGCGGTGCTTCAAGCCGAGAAACGCGACATAAGCCGCGACCGGCGGATAGAAGGCCCACGGCGGCCAGAACTCCCAGCGCGTCAGCCTCCGCCAACGGGCCAAGAGCAAACGCCGCCCCCGGAAACTCGACAGCCGCACCAGCAATCTCGACGCGACGTAAGCGGCGACGACGCCGACGAGCATTTTCAACAGCAGGCTCTGCCCGGCGAGGAGCGACGAACTGAGCACTTCGGCCCCCCAGATCATCGAGAGGCCGACGAGCGTAGGGGTCCAGAGGGCCGCGGCGACGAAGAAGTAGAAAGTGAATTTCCAGAAGTCTGTGTCGAGCAGCCCGGCCGCAAAATAAGTCGGCAGCCGCGTGCCCGGCAGAAAGCGGCTGAGGACGATGGCCGCCGCGCCTCTACGCGCGAACCACGCAGAACCTTTCTCCACGTCCGCCGGTTTGATGAACCACTTGAGCGGGACGCATCTGAGCGCCGCCCGCCCCGCGTACCTGCCGGCGAGGAAGAGCAGCAGGTCGCCGACGAAGATGCCGAGCAGACAGGCGGACGCGGCCAGCGCAAAACTGATGCGCCCCTGCGCCGCCAGCACGCCCGCGCCGATGCAGGTCAGGTCTTCGCTGACCAGCGTCGAGGCGGCCAGCAGGATGAAGAACGTGGCGGCGGCCACGCCCACCGGTCCCGCGTCGAAAGTAGTGACGAGGCGCGCACCGTAAAAAGCCAGCGCCAACAGCCCCGCCGCACTGGCGGCGAATAAGGACAGAGTCCGAAGCAGTCGCCGTCTGTGTCGCACCCAATTCATTGCGCGCATACTGCCTCCCGCTTCCAGTGCCGCAGCGTGGACGGAGTGACGCCGAACTCCGCAACAGGCTCGAAACCTTGCAGGCGGAGCAGCAGCGCGACGAGCGCGTAGTGATGGACGGTGTGGCTCAGCAGGAACTGCAACTCGCGCGAGATTGACGAGCGGCACCACGCGGACGGCTCAACGGTGTCGGTGACGCCCTCCCGCGTCACCAGCAGAGGCGCGTCGCCGTCCGCATCTGGCAGAGCCTGTAGCTCCGCGATGACGATCCGCAGTTTGGTGACGGCGAAAGCTCTGTCCCGTTCGATGAGCACCTCGCGCTCACGCCGGTTGTAATCGATCCGGCCTGATGCGACGCCCGCCAGAAAGCTCTGGTAAAAGTCGAGACAGTGTCTGACATGGCCGCCGACGCCGCTCTTGACGGGGAGCCACCTCGTCTCCGTGTAAAGGCTATCGTCGAGCTTTTCAATCAGCGCGACGCCTTGCTTCAGCGCCTGCACGCAATCACTGGTTAACTGGTTGTCGTGTTGCATCTCGAACCTCGCTCAATCAAAAGTGAACAGTGATAGGTAACAAGTGACAGGAGAAGAGAGCGGCGAGTGACAGGCGATCGAGCAAGAACAGTTTTGCTCCTGTCACTTGTCACTGTTCACCTGTCACACACAGGCACGAACTGCGCGTTCACCGCCGCCCACAATTTCTTTGCCAACAGTTTGCGGTCCTCTTCCTCGATCGGCTGCGCGCCGAAGGACAGTTGCGCCTCGAACCCGGAGAGTTGAAAGAGGCCGAACAAGTGCTTGAGAAAAGTCATGTCGCCCCACCAGCAGACCGACTGATGGGCCGGCGCTTCGCCGCGCGGCGTCCGGTAACTCAGGCTGGCGTAATGCACCGGCATCCGCTCACGCGCCGCCAATTCGAGCAGCGAAGGCTTGAAGGGCGCAACGTTCGCGCCGCTCGTACTGGTCCCCTCGGCGAACAGCACAACGCCCGATCCGGCAGCCAGCGTGCGACTGATCCGCGCGAGCGCGGTGGGGAGGTGGCGGCAGCGCCGGCGGTCGATGAAGACAGTGTTCATACTCCGGCACAGGAACCCGATGACGGGCCAACGGGCCACCTCGCTCTTGGCGACGAACACGCAATCGAGGCAGGCCGCGAGCGCGACAATGTCCATGTAGCCGAGGTGGTTCGAGACCAGAAAGAAAGATCCGCGCGGCGGCACGCCCAGCAGTTCGATCTTCATCCCCGCGACGCGCGCGACGGCCCGCGCCCACGCGCGAAAGTTGAAGCCGCGCCAACGGCGTGAGGCGTCCGCCGTCAGGAGTACAAAGGGCGTCCCCGCCAGCCACAAGGAGTACAGCCCGACGGTCGCGAGGCACAGGGCGACGACGCGCACGATGGCTCGAAAGTGTTTCAACGCGCGCCGCTCCCCGACGCATCGAAGAACAGTCGCCGCGTCATGTCGCTCATCTCGCCCACGTCGAAGATGACGAAAAAGTCGATGGTCTTGAATTGCCGGTCAATCGCGGGCGGGCCGCACACCTTCGCGCCGAAACGCAAGTACGTCTGAAACAGGCGGGGGACGTGAACCTCTTTGCCGTCCACAATGAAGTAACCTTCGGGCGCGCATTCGAGGCCCGGCTGCGGCGAGACGTAAAGCGACGGGTGGAGATGCCCCTGTCGTTGCAAGTGATTCAGCACGCGCATCCCTTCCCGTGCGTCCTGACTCGTCAACGAGCAGCAGCCGAAGAAATAGCGTGTGCGGTTGTGCGCCACGTAAGCCGCCAGCCCCTGCCACAGCAGCAGGAGGACTTGCGTGTTGCGGTGCGCGCGGGCGATGCAGGCGCGGCCGATCTCGACCGACGAGCCAAGCAGTGCCGGCGCGAGGGACGAGAGATCGAACTCGCCCGCCGAGTAGAAGCCCCCGCCTTGTTCCGCCATCTCCGCCGTCCGCAAACGATAAGTCCCGACGATCTCGCCATTGGCCTTGTCGGTCACGATCAGGTGGTGGCACGTCAGATCGAACTCGTCCATGTCGCGGCCCGTCAGATACGAGGACTCCAAGCCCTCTTGCAATTCGAGGTTGAAGACCTCGAAGCGCAAACGCAGCGCCGCGTCCAACTCGGCGGGCGTGTGGGCAAAGCGCAACGTGTACTTGCCGCGCGTGATCTCGATCTCAGGCAGCCGCTCGCGGTGGACGGGGTAAGGGACCAACGCTCTCGCGCTGGCGTTGACTGACACTCGGGCGGTTCTCATGTGCGTCACCTCACTAACTCAAACCCCAGTCGATTAGCACATAGGAGTTTCACCACAGAGGACACAGAGGAAACGATGAGTGCGGAATGATGAGTGATGAATGAAAGCAGTAGTCAGTAGCCAGTAGTCAGTAGGGATTGACTTTGCTGGTAGTTGGCGGTGGCGACCGAGACGCCTTTCCCGTTGTCAGATGTTTACTACTGGCTACTGGCTACTGACTACTTCGGCTCATTCATCATTCCGCACTCATCATTCATCATTTGTCTTCTCCGTGTCCTCCGCGTCCTCTGTGGTTCAATCACCTGTTGCGGTGTCGCGTGTGCTGATTTAGCTGACCAACGTTGATACTTCGGCGGAATGCTCGACCGCCTGCGCCGTCGCTTGTTGCCGCCGCTCGGTGACCTGCTCAAAGCTGCGCTGCATCTCCGGCAGGTGTGCGGCCAGTACGCTGAACTCGCGCTTCGGCAGGCTGATCACGTCCAGCGGCGTCAGGCAGCGGACGGTCGCGTTGCGCGTGGTGTGGCGGATGATCGCCATCTCGCCGAAATACTCGCCGGGGCCGAGTTCGGCCAGCTTGATCTCGCGGCCGCCCTCTTCGCGGACGACTTCGGCCGTGCCGCCGGCGATGATGTAAATGCGGTCGCCCACATCGCCCTGCCGGAAGATGGATTGGCCCGGCTCGAAGTGCTCTTTCGTAACGCCCGTCGAGTTACCCAGCTTCAACTGGACCAGTTCGGCCGGCAGGCAGAGATCGAGCGTCCAAGAGGTCGCTACCTTCAGGCGGCGGCCCCAGCCCGGCAGCTTCATTAGATAAATCGAGCGCCACAGGAACCACGCCAGAAAGCCCGAGACGGGGACGCCCATGATCTCCGCCACGGCCGAGCGGTGGCCGAGCGCGCCCATCTTGCCGAGGTCTTTGAACACGAACGGGCGCGGCGCGCCCCCGCGGATGGCGGCGACGATGTTGTGTGCGACGGCCTTGCCCTGCCGGATGGCGTGCTGCGCCGTCGGCGGACTGGTCCCCAAGCCCCCCGCGATGGGGACCAGCGCGCAGTCGCCGAGCGCCCACACGTTTTCCGCGCCCTCGACTGCGAGGAACGAATTGGCTGTCAGCTTGCCCGACCGATCGCGCGGCAAATCCAGACTCTCGATGATCGGGTGCGGCGAAGATGGGACGGTCGAGACCAGTGTGCGGGTCGGAATCCGCATCCCGTTGTCGAGGAGCGCCTCGTCGCCGGTGGCAGCCTTGAGGCGTGTGTTCAAGTGAATCTCGACGCCGCGCTGTCGCAGAATCTTCTGTGCGAAGAGGCCGAGCTTTTCGGTGACTTCCGGCAGAATCCGCTCGCGACCGTGCAGCAGCACGACGCGCAACTCCGCCGGGTCGATTTGGTGATAGTGGCGCGCCACGCCGCGAACGAAGTCGTTCAATTCCGCTACCACTTCGACGCCGGAGAAGCCTCCGCCCGCGACGACGAAGGTCAGCAGTTCTCGGCGCAACGCCGGATCGTGGTGCTCGACCGAAGCCTCTTCGAGCGCATGGATGACGTGGTTGCGGAGGTAGAGCGCGTCGCTCAGATTCTTGAATGGGATGGCGTGTTCCGGCAGGCCGGGCAGGCCGCGAAAGTCCGTCACGTTGCCGAGCGCCAGCACCAGATGATCGTAAGGGATGACGTGCGGGTGCGGGCGAAAGCCGGGCATGGTCGTCACCGTCTTATTCTGGAGATTGACCGACTCGATCTCGCGCACGTGCAGATCGGTGCGCGGCAGCAGCCGGCGGAGCGGGCTCACCGTATCGGTGATGCCGATCGCGCCCGAGACGACCTCGGCCAGCATTGGCTGGAAGACGAAATAGTTTTCCTTGTTGATGAGCGTGATCTCAAAGTTGTCGCGCCGTCCCAGCGCTTTTTCCAGATAGAGCGCCGTGTAAACCCCCGCGAAACCGCCGCCCAGAATGACCACGCGTTGACGTGTGCGCTCGCCCATAGACACCGCCTTTGGAGTTGAGAAAAAGATGCCGTGACTCAGGCCGGCGGTGGTGCTTCGCCAGTCGCCGCCGAGGATGTGCGAGGGGTTACTTGAAGGAGCGCTTGGCTTGCAGCTTCCTTCAACTTGTTAGTCGGTGGGGGAGAGGAATCCTTACAGGTGAGATTGGTGTTAACGAAATATTTTCCCTCGCCCCTTCAGGGCCATGGCATTGAATTAACGAAGTTGCTCAAAAGCTCGATCTTTTGGAATCAGCCAGTTCTGAAATTTCAAAATTTGAGACTTGAGATCGCACGTCCTTAATTCAATGCCATGGCCCTTTGGGGCAAAGCGAAAGCCGCGCATCCCACAGAGCCACACGTACTCTTCAACTTTCAGGCAGCCGCGATGACCTGCCCTTGAGACAGCCGCTCGTATCTCTCCGCGAACAATTCATTCGGCGTCTGCCCGTCGGCTCCCGCCGACAACTCGGGCCGAATGCCTTTGACGAAATACATGTCAATTTCGCCTTTGCTCTTCGCCGCCACCTTGCCGCGGTATTCGCAGACGAAGAACTCCCGCACCTCTTCGTAAGTCGCCTGCGAGACATTGATCTCGTCGGCGACGCCGGAGGATTCGAGCCGGCTGGCGGTGTTGACCGTGTCGCCCCACACGTCGTAAGCGAATTTCTCGCGCCCGATGACGCCCGCCACCATGCCGCCCGTGTTGATGCCGACGCGGAGTTGCCAGCGGGGGCGGCCGGCGGCCGTTTTCTCCGCCATCATGCCCGTCAACACCCGCTGGATTTCCAGCGCGGCCAGCACGCAGTCAACCGCGTGAGTTTGATTTGGCCGGGGGACGCCGCCGACGGCCATGTAGGCGTCGCCGATGGTCTTAATCTTCTCCAGCTTGTGCCGCTTGGTGATCTGATCGAATTGAGCGAAACAGTGGTCCAACTCTCCGATCAGTTCCTGCGGCGTGAGGCGTTCGGCGCGGCGCGTGAAGCCGACGAAGTCTGTAAAGAGGACCGACGCATTCTCGTAATCAAGCGGGACCACTCGATCGTTCTGTTTCAACTCCTGCGCGATCGGTGCGGGCAGCACATTCAGCAGCAGCCGGTCTGACTTAGCGCGCTCCTGATTGAGATTCCGGCTGAGGGTCATCACGAGGACGCCGGTAAAAATTTGCACGAACAGGAGGTTCCGGTGAACGTCCGCCGCCCTCTCCGACGCATTCGCATAGAGTTTGATCCAGTCGGGACGGTACTGCTCCAACAACACGAGGGCGACGGTCGCGGCCGTGAACAATGCGATCGCAATGACGGTGTTGCGAAATCTGTCCGAAAGGACGATGGCGATCACGAGGGCCGGGATCAGGTAGTAGTGCGCCCCGCCCAACGTGCCGGCGTTTTCGAGCGCGTTGACGAAGACGAAACTGAGCGTCAGCAGCACGAAGGGCCAGTACAGAGGGCGGTACGCGCCCCGGAAGCGCGCGAGATAATAGCAGGCGAGGAACAACACGCCGGTCCCGATGTGCAGCAGTAACAGAGATGTGTCATTCGTCAGGCTCAACATGCCGAAGGCTCCGCCGAAGTTAGTGATGGCGTTGAGCAAGCTGACGGTGTTGAAGAGGCGGTGTTCGAGCGGGTAGTGGCGGGCGTCGCCGAAGAGCGACTCGAAAGCGCGGTTGAGAAATTCGGTCACGGGCGTTGCGCCACTCTTTTTGTGTCCGGCCGAGACATTTTCACCCCGCACCCCGGCGCGTTGCCACCAGCTTTCAGGTTGGCCCCACTGGATGCCTTGAGCCACGGCGTCAAGTCTGTCGCCGGCGTCAGAACTTAGCGCCCGGCCCTTTTTCTCGTGAGCATGAGCTATGTACTCCGACATGTACGCGCCTCCGGCCGACTGAATTGTTGCGGGGGTGAGAGATACACCGCCCGCTGATCTGCTGTATTCCTTGTGCCCTCGTCATCTATTCCGCGCGGCGCGAAAGTTCACCTCGATCCTGTCGGCGCGCGCCAGATGGCCTCTTTCTCAGCATGGCCCAAGAAACTTGTTGTAAGGATTTCACCCCGCGGTCCGACAAACGTGTGTAGCCAATCACGCGCTGCACGGCGCAACTGTCGCGGCGAGCCGAAAGGGAGTTTCTCGATGGGACGAATGATGACGGCGGAAGAGTTCGAGTCGGAAGCTATGCCGCACCTCGACGACCTGTACAGGATGGCCTGTCGGCTGACGGCGGATCGCGGCGAGGCCGAGGATATGGTGCAGGAGGTTTACCTACAGGCTTGGAAGTCGTTCGCCAAGTACGAGCCGGGAACCAACTGCCGCGCGTGGCTCTACAAGATTCTGTTCCACAAGCTGGCCCACCACCGCCGCCGCAAATACGCGCGCTGGAAGTGGCTCCGCGAAGGCGACGAAGGCGTCGCGGAGGGCGTCGCCTACGAGCCGCCGGTCAACCCCAATCTGACGGATGGGGAAGTGTTATCAGCTTTGGCGCGCGTGCCCGCGCGCTACCGCGAGATCGTCCTCCTCGCGGATGTCGAGGAGTTTTCCTACAGAGAGATCGCCGGCGTTTTGCGAATCCCACCGGGCACCGTGATGTCCAGACTCAGCCGGGGCCGCAAACGGCTACGCGAGATGCTGGCCGGCGTCGCCCGCGACTACGGAATCAGAAGCACAGGTCAGGCGCGGGAACTGTTGGAGCGCGCGTAAGCGGGAGGCGCCGACCCATCCTGTTCGCGCGTCGGCTTGAAGCGACAATTGCGACGTTGGAACAGCGCGTCAATAACGATAACCACGAAGGACACGAAGAGCATGAAGTGTCGCGAGGCGTGAACGGCGTCTCTATTTTTAATCCTTCGTGCTCTTCGTGTCTTTCATGGTTAATTCCACCCGTTCAAAGCTCGTCAGGGCTGATTTAGGACTCAACGCCTCTAACGCTTCATACGTCAACAGCAGCAGCAGCGCCGCGGCGAGCAGACTCGGGCCGACCACTTCCAGACCGAGCCTGCCGGCCAGCAGTCCGACGAGGCCCGGCAGTAAAGACTGGCCGAGCACAGCCGCAGCGATCTGAAAGCCGATGCCATTGGCCGTGTGCGCGTCGCCGAGTCGTGCCGGCGTGCCGGCGATCAACGACGGGAAGATCGGGGCCGACGCGAACCCCATCAGCGCCAGCCCCGCGAGGTTGAGCGCGCCGTCGAGGTTGAGCCAGATCAGCGCGGCCCCCATGGCGATGCCGACGATGCACAGGCGCAGGACTAGGCGCACCGGCGCGAAACCGACGATCACGCCGGACAGGAAGCGCCCCGCCGTCAGACTGCCGTAGTAGATGCTGACCCACAGGCCCGCCGTCGCGGCCGACACCGAGCGCGCCTCCGTGAACAAGCTGTAGGTCCACGCGCCGGCGGCGGCCTCGATGCCCGTGTAGAGGAAAAAGACGGCGACGCTCAGCCACGCGGCGGGCAGCCGGAGCGTGCGAGCATGGGAAGCCGCGCGTGAGGGGACCAATTCCTTCGCGCCGTGCGCGGTATCGGCAGCGCCGTCCGCCCACCGCTTTCTCGTCAGGCCGAAGCACGCCGCCAATAGCAACTGCCAGACGCCGACCAGCGCGTAGCCCCAGCGCCACGGGCGACCGGCGTCGAGCACCCCGGTCATGATCAGCGGCCCGAGGGTCGCGCCGACGCCGTAGCAGGCGTGAAGCCAGTTGACCGTCCGCGCGCTGAAATGCGTGGCGGCATAGGTGTTCAACCCAGCGTCGATCGCGCCCGCGCCCAGACCCGCCAGCAGCCCCAGCGCGACCATCAGCCACCAGTCAGGCGCGAGCGCATAGCCGAGCAGGCTCGCCGCCGTGACGAGACAACTGAGCGCCAGCAGCAAGCCGGCGCCGGTGCGCGCGAGCAGACGCCCGCCGCTGAAACTGGACACGAGGTAGCCGGCCGTGAACATGACCAGCAGCGCCCCCAGCGCATCGAGCGGAAGCCCGAACGACGCGCGGATCGACGGCCACGCCACGCCGAGCAGCCCGTCCGGCAGACCGAGGCTGACGAAAGCCAGATACGCGAGGGCGACGAGCAGGAGGGCGGATTTATGCCGGGACATCATTCATGTTCCTGAAATCGCCCGAGAGCTTATCACCCCTTATCCCGAAGCTGACCGATCCATCGAATCAATAGGGGCACGCCCGAGAAGCCTTTGGCTTAATAATTTCATGAGCGGCGGAATGCATTCCCCCGTAGTGGGCCATGTCATTGAACTAAGGATGCTGTGATCTCAAATCTCAAATCTCAAATCTTAGATTTGAAAATCTCAGCGCGTGCTGCTGCCACAGGAGCGAGCCTTTAATCAACTTCGTTAACTCAATGCCATGGCCCGTAGCGGGGACGATTAATTTTACTCGTCGCCAGCGTTGAGCCGGCATGGCAGCCCGCGGCCACTTCAAAGTAGAGGTCAGCGA
>JBOGOY010000008.1:0-16960 GCA_050748185.1 Pyrinomonadaceae bacterium | reverse complement strand
TCGGCGCGACGGGCACATCAGCGCAGATTCCTTTGTTCGTCTGGCTGCCGGACGCGATGGCGGGGCCGACCCCGGTTTCGGCGCTGATTCACGCGGCGACGATGGTCACGGCCGGTGTCTATCTGATCGTCCGCTGCTCGCAGATTTACGCGCACGCCCCGACGGCGATGTTCGTCGTCGCCATCGTCGGCGCGCTGACCGCGATCTTCGCCGCGACGATCGGCATCGCGCAGAACGACATCAAGAAGGTCTTGGCCTATTCGACCGTCTCGCAACTCGGCTACATGATGCTCGCCTGCGGCGTCGGTGCGTTCGTCGCCGCCATCTTCCACGTCATGACGCACGCCTTCTTCAAGGCGCTGCTCTTCCTCGGCTCCGGCTCGGTCATCCACGGAATGCACCACGAGCAGGACATGCGGCGGATGGGCGCGCTGAAGAAGTTTATGCCGATCACCTTCGCGACGATGTTCACCGGCTGGCTCGCCATCTCCGGCATTCCCATCTTCGCGGGTTTCTTCTCGAAGGACGAAATCCTGTGGAAGACTTGGAGCGCCGAAGCGCTCGCGCTCCCCGAACCGGCGGCGAAAATCCTGTGGATCGTCGGCGCGTTGACGGCGCTCATCACGGCGTTCTACATGACGCGCCTGATGGTCATGACTTTCTGGGGGACGGAGCGCTTCCGCGAGGCGCACGCCGGAGGCCAAGCCGACGAGGCGCACGCGCAAGGATACGACGATGGGACCAAGCCGCACGACGCGCAACTCGCCTCGACCGGCGACCGGCCTCGCCATGAACCCGGCGCACACGTCGCTCACGCCTCGACAGCGGGACACGCGACCGCCGCGACGCACGGCGCTGCTCCCCATGGCGACGAAGAGGAAGACGATCACGCGCACCACCACGGCCCCGTCGAGCCGCACGAGTCGCCGCTCGTGATGACCGTACCACTCATCATTCTGGCTGTGCTGTCTACAATCGGCGGCCTCATCGGCGTGCCCTACGCTTTGAGCGGCGGCGCGATCCCGAATTATTTCGAGCACGCGCTTGAGCCAATCGTCGCTCACGCGCCGGATCACAGCACCGTAGTTGCTCCGGGCGCGGTGCGTGCGCGCTACGGCGTGATTGAAGGCGATGGCGCACCCACTACGGCCACGCCCGGCAGCGCGATGTCGCACGGAACCGCGCCGGCGCAAAGCCACTCGCCGGCCGCGTCTGAGCACGGCGAAGGCGCGTCGCCCGCGGACGTCGGCGAAGGCGCGCAGCACGGCGCGGTCGGACCCGGCGAGATCGCGGCCGAGCACGCGCACGATCCGGCCGAGGTGAGGGCCGAGCGCCTGTTCAGCGGCATCTCGGTCGCCATCGCCGTCATCGGCATCGGCTTCGGGTGGTTTATGTTCAGCCGGAACCCGCTGCGGAAAATGCCGCGCCTGCTCGAGAACAAGTATTACGTGGACGAAGCCTACGACGCGGCGATTATCAACCCGATCGAGGTCGGCTCGCGCGAGGGCCTCTGGAAGATTTTCGACGTGGGCGTGATCGACGGGCTGGTAAACGGCATCGCGCGCGGGATGCGAGAGATCGGCGGCGTGCTCCGCTACCTGCAACCGGGTTTTGTCCGCAGCTACGCGGCGATCATCCTGCTCGGCGCGCTCGCCGTCATCGGCTACTTCGCCTTCGAGTTCCGCCATTTGGTTCGCTAACCTTTATGCAGGAATACTTGCTCACCGCCTTGATTCTATTGCCGGTCGTCGGCACGCTCGCCCTCGTCGGCCACGGCGCTATGGCGCACGCGCGCGAGACGCATTACCGCTGGATCGCTCTCGGCTTCACGTTGGCGACATTCGCGCTCTCGTTGCTGCTGCTGACGGGCGGCGACACCTTCTCGCCGGCGATGCGCTTCGAGCAGAACGTCCCGTGGATCGGAGCGATCAACGCGCGCTACCACGTCGGCGTGGACGGCATCAGCCTGTGGCTCGTGTTGCTGACGACGCTTCTGATGCCGATCTCGATCATGTCGAGTTGGCGCTCGATCGAGAAGCGACCGCTGGCCTATTTCGCGTTCCTGCTGCTGTTGGAGAGCGCGATGCTCGGCGTCTTCGTGTCGCTCGATTTGCTCGTCTTCTATTTATTCTTCGAGGCGTCTTTGGTGCCGATGTTCTTTCTCATCGGCGTGTGGGGCAGCGGCGAGCGACGGATTTATGCGGCAGGCAAGTTCTTCATCTACACGGCGGTCGGGTCGCTCCTGATGCTCGCCGGCATCATCGTGCTGTGGCACTACTTCGGCACGTTCGACTACCCGACGATCCTGCGCGCCCTCGCTGACAACGCGCGTCCCGAAGGCTATACCGCCCAAGTCGAGTTCTGGCTGTTCGCGGCCTTCGCCCTCGCCTTCTGCATCAAGGTGCCGGTCTTCCCCCTGCACACTTGGCTGCCGGACGCGCACACGGAAGCGCCGACCGCCGGCTCGGTCATCCTCGCGGGCGTGCTGCTCAAGATGGGCACCTACGGCCTGCTCCGCTTCAACTTCGCGCTCTTCCCCGAAGCGTCGCGCCGCTTCGCATGGTTCTTCATCACCCTCGCCGTGATCGGGATCATCTACGGCGCGCTCGTCGCGATGGTCCAACCGGACGTGAAGCGTCTGGTCGCCTACTCTTCGGTCAGCCACATGGGCTTCGTGATGCTCGGCCTGTTCTCGTTCACCGAGCAGGGAATGCAAGGCGCGCTCTACCAGATGCTAAACCACGGCGTCTCGACCGGCGCGCTCTTCCTGCTTGTCGGCATGATCTACGAGCGGCGGCACACGCGCCTCATCGCCGACTTCGGCGGGTTGTCAAAGCCGATGCCGTGGTTCGCCACGCTCTTCGTCATCACGACGCTTTCGTCCGTCGGCCTGCCGCTCTTGAACGGCTTCATCGGCGAGTTCCTGATCATGCTCGGGATGTGGACCTCGGAGGCGGTCAGCGGCCCGTGGCCGCGCGTGGCGACGATGCTCGCCGGCACGGGCGTCATCTGGGCTGCGGTTTACATGCTGTGGATGGTCCAGCGCGTCTTCTTCGGCCGCGTGCAGCATGAGGAGAACCGACGCCTGAGCGATTTGAGTTGGCGTGAGATCGGGTTGCTCGCGCCGCTACTGGCGCTGATGCTTTACATGGGCGCTTACCCGCGCCCGTTCCTCAGCCGCTCGCAGGCGAGCGTCGAGACGGTGCGCGCGCGCGTCGTCACGCCCGAGAGCGGCGGGACGTTCACGGCGGACAACAAGTAACGTGTCAGGCATATGGTTAACAGCTTTCTCAAATCCAGAATCTGGGCGGCGTTGGTACTGGCGGCGTGGGTGTCATTCGGGGTGACACAGGCAGCCGTTTTGAACGACGCCGCCGCGAGTCTCAGTTTCAAAGGCGTGGACGGAAAGACTTACGACCTCTCGGAGATGAAGGGCGAGGTCTTGGTGGTTTCATTTGGCGCGACGTGGTGCAAGCCGTGCGAGTGGGAACTGGCGGCGTGGGAAGATTTGAAACGGGAGTTTGAGGGACAACCGATTAGATTTTTGTGGGTCAGCATCGAGGGCGAGGACGTGCCCGATCAGCACCTGAATGACTACGCGAAGAAATTGAAGCTGACGATCCCCGTGTTGCGCGATCCGGCCGGCGTCGCGCTCGCGCGTTACAACGAGCGCGCACGACTGCCGACGGTCGTCTTTTTCGACAAAGAGGGCGTGTTCGCGCCGCCGCGGCACACGGGGATGTCGCGCGACCCCGAAGAATACAAAAAGCTGATGCGCTCGCGTCTGCACGCGCTGCTCGGCCCGGCGGTGAGTGTGCCGGCGATCCAAACAGGCGAAAGTAATTGACAGTCAAAAGGCGCGGCCCGTTCAGTCGCGGGCGGCGTTTGGTGTTGAGTTAATTCGATGAATCTCTCTCTGGCTTTTCAGGCTTTAGCACCGACGCAGATCGCGTCGCCTGACGTGAGCTTCGCGCTCATCTTGCCCGAGTTGATCGTCTCGGTCGCGGGCGTGCTGGTGATGTTGGTTGACGCCTTTACGCACCGCGCGGAGCGGCGCTGGCTGTCGGGCGGGCTGTCGCTCGCCGGGCTGCTCGGGGCCGCGACCGCGTGCGTCTGGCTCTGGTCACAAGGGACCGGCACCGCCTTCAACGGCATGATCGTGCTCGACCGGATGCGCCTCTCGTTCACGTTTGTCTTCATCGTCGTCTCGGCCCTGACGGTGCTCATCTCGATGATCTGGGTCGAGTGGGTACATCTGCCGGCGGGCGAGTTCCATTCGCTGCTGCTGTTCGCCACCGCCGGGATGATGTTGATGGCATCCGGCAACGATCTCGTCATCATCTTCCTCGGTCTGGAATTGCTCTCGATCGCGACCTACGTGCTGGCGGGATTTCGGCGGACGGATTTGCGCTCGAACGAGTCTTCGATGAAATACTTCATCCTCGGCTCGTTCTCGTCGGCGTTTCTGCTCTACGGCATCGCGCTCGTTTACGGCGGCACCGTGACGGCCGAAGGCTTTGCCGGCACGACCAACATCCCCGAGATCGCGCGGCGCATCGGGACCGGCCCCTACCCGGCGCTTGTCTACGCAGGCGCGGCGCTGATGCTCGTCGGCTTCGGTTTCAAGATCGCCACCGCCCCGTTCCACGTCTGGACGCCGGATGTGTATGAGGGCGCGCCGACGCCCGTCACCGCCTTCATGGCGGCGGGGCCAAAGGCCGCAGGCTTCGCCGGGTTTATGCGCGTCTTCCTCTTCGGCTTCCCGCTCGCCACCGCCGCGACCACCGCCGCGCTTGGCCCCGGCGTGCCGACGGTCCACACGGTCTGGCTGAACACGCTGGCGGTGCTCGCCGTGATGACGATGACGATCGGCAACGTCGTCGCGCTGGTCCAGAACAACGTCAAGCGGATGCTCGCCTATTCGTCCATCGCGCACGCGGGCTACGCGCTCGTCGGCTTCATCGCCGCCGGGTACGCCGCCGACCCGGCGCAGCAATCGGACGCCGTCGGCGCGGTCGTCTTTTACCTGCTGGCCTACGCCGTGATGAACCTCGGCGCGTTCGCTGTCGTGACGCTCATCGCCCGCGGCGGCGACCGGCGCACCGAGATCGAAGACTACAACGGCATCGGCTTTAAGTCCCCGGCTCTCGCCTTCGCGTTGACACTCTTCCTGTTGAGTCTGCTCGGCATCCCGCTGACCGCCGGCTTCATGGGCAAGGTAATGGTTTTCAAGGCGGCGCTGACGGTGCCGGATAACAAGTTGGTCTGGCTCGTCGTCGTCGGTGTGCTGAACACGGCCGTGTCGGTTTACTACTACCTGCGTCTGATCGTCGTGATGTTCTTCCGCGAGCGCGTCGGGGCGTGGGCTGCGCCCGCCGTTCCGGCCAGCATCGCGCTTGTGCTCGTGCTGACGGCCGCTGGCGTCCTCTATCTCGGTATCTTCCCGGGACAAGTCATCGACGCCTTCCGCTCGGTGCAGCAGCCGGCCGTCAGTCAGATCAGATAGAGGTCAGAGGTCAGAGGTTAGAGGTCGGAGATCAGAAAAAGTGTCGCTTCCTCTGATCTCCGACCTCTGACCTCTTTCACTTCCATGGAGAATGATTCGCGCGAGGCACCCCCGCCGCGGCAACGCGACGCAGCTCAGGTTGAAGGCCATTCGGTGCGCGGCAGGCGCACGGATTCGGCCGAGGAATTTGCGACGCGGATTAGAGACGAACTCGGCGCGGAGTGGTTGCCGCGCATCTATGGCGAGCAGATTCTCTCGCTGCGTACTCGCTCTTATCATTTCGAGGCCGCCAAGTCGCGCGAGCGGGTCGAGATTCAACACACATTGCTCGGCGTCGAGTTGAAGACGGGGCGGCGACGGGTGTTCTGCCCCGATCTGGCGACGGCGCGCTACCTCGCGGTCTTCGCGCGCGCCGGCTGCGGCGACGTGGCGGTGCCTTACGACATCACGAAAATCTCACATTTGGCTGACGAACTCGAATCGGCGTGGCAGAGAGCCTTGCTGTTGGTTGAGCATCATGCTAATAATCGTAGTCAGAGTTTCCGCTCTCGCCTGCGGTCGCTCCTGACCGGCGAGATACGGCGCGAGATCGAACAGGCGGGCGCGGGTACAGCTATCCCCCAATTCAAACAGGATACCAAGCAGCGGCGGCCCCTCCGCGACTGAGACGTGGCAGCCACCCTGTGAGGTTTTCAAGAGACTGATGCAAGAGGCCAACGAGTTCACTCCTTTCGACCAACCGGAGCCGCTTCCCTTCCCTTTCAACCAACGGACCTACTGTCGCTTTGAGCCGATCGAAAAGCGCATCGAGTCGGCGCGCGTGCTCGTCATCGACGATTTGTTGCGCGACGAGCGCGACATCTCCGAGCGGGCGCGGGCGGACTGGGGCCGCAGCGTCAAAAACAACCTCCAGCGCGAGCGCAAAATTTCCGCGCTGGCGCTCGCCAATATCCTGAACAATGTCTCGCGCCTCGTGCGCGAGCCCGAGACGAACGTCGCGCACTTCTCTGAAATCGCCGAAGCGGTCAGAGAGTATCGCCCGCAGGCCGTCGTCCTCAGCGGGACGCTTACCGACTTCGACTACTACAATCCCGAGCGGCTGGAGAAATTCGGAGAGTTCATCCGCGAAACCAAGACGCCGGTGCTCGCAATCTGCGGCGGCCACCAACTGGTCGGCATGAGTTTCGGCGCGCGCATCGAAACGCTCGATCACAAAGAGCAGCACGAGAATCGAGTAGCTCGCCCCTACGAATATCAGTACCGCTTCGTCCGCATCACCGACCCGGACGATCCGATCTTCGCCGGCATTCACGACCACGAGTCGGGCCTCTGGCAGGATTACACGACCGAGGGCAACATCCTCCGCGTCTGGCAGAACCACGGCCTCCAGATCGACCGCGTGCCGGACCAATTTAATCTGCTCGCGACCTCTTACCTCTGCCGCATCCAGATGATGGCCAAGCGCGCCGAGGGCCAACTCATCTACACCGTCCAGTTCCACCTCGAAAAATCCTTCGAGGATTGGGACCGCGCCCGCGCCACCCGCTGGGAGCACCCCAACGAATCCCGCGACGGCCGCATCATCTTCGAGAACTTCCTGCGCGAAGCCCTCAAGCACGGCCAATGACAAAACCGCCCGCAAGCCTGTCACGACATGCGGGCGGTTTCAGGTTCACGCGGCCGTGCTCTCTTTTAGGGCGCAGTAACAAGGAAGACATCCCATGCCCACCTGCCAACGTGTGCATCTCTCGCGTCCCTGACTTTCGCCCGGTACTTGAACTGGTTGCCGTGTTCGTCAGTGCGCCTTGACTCCCTGTAATGAAGCTCGATTTTAGCCACGCCTAAACTCGGCAACGCATGCAACTCATTTCCTTCTGAGGTGCCGTTGTGATTACTATCCGGCCACAGTCGTAGATTGGAGAAGATGGTATCCCGCCTATCTATCTGTCCATCGCTGTTGCCGCCGTTCTCAAGTTTGTCAAACTCAGCAAGAGCAAGAAAGCCATTGCGCTCTTCTCCCGGCGGCGGTTCAGGCTGTGGGGTGAAGTTGCCGAAGAGTTCCTCGCCGCTGTCAATCGTCCCGTTGCCATTGCGGTCGAGGGCGAGCCATGCGTCGTCAGAACCCGCCTCCGTCCATGACTGTTGGACGAGAGTGCCGCCGGTCTTGGGAGCGAAACTCACCCCGCTGGCGGCGTCCGTCAGGTCAAAGCCATTACCTTCTACGTCAACCAGAATCGGAGTGATATAGGTGCAAACTCCTTCATTGCAGAACCATTGGAAACCGTAGGTTGTCCGACAATCTTCCTCACATGAGGTGCCGGTCTCCGAAGGAGGGGTCGGGGTCGATACTGGGGTCGGCGGTTGGTACTGTGGGTTTTGGTTGACGCTACGGTTGTCGCAATCTTGTATTCTGTCAGGAACATTTCCACCGCTATCATTCACGCCACAATGACCGTTCATCACGCTCTGTCCTCTGGTTTGCCCGCCACAGTTAGGGTTATTACGGTCAGAGGGCGTGTCGGCTAAACCCATCGAGTGGCCGATTTCGTGCAGCATTGTTCCAAAGACAGCATCGTTATAATTTGGTCGTGCAGGGTCGAATGCCGCCCGGTTATTAAGATCGATTACGGCGATTGCCGAAGTCGTAGGGCCTCCCGGATTTCTAGGGATGTCCGTTCTACCCGCATTCCCGCCAGCATTACCAACTGTCACTGTAAAATTAGCTGGATTTTGCTGACTACTCGGTTGAAAGCGAACACCTGAACCGTTAGTTGTATTCGCAGCGCTCCATGCCTCGAATGCTCTGACTGCTTCTTCTCTGGCGGGCGACGGCAACCCGCTGACATCATAATAAACAGTTCCTCTCGCCCAGCCCCTAACGTCGTTACCAGCGAGTGGGGCACACCCCGGATTTTGTTGCGCTTGAGCCGAGCGTGAATTGTTTGAAGAGGCCGCAGCAGCAATCAAAATGATCGTGGCGAGAGTGGAAAGCAACATCAACTGAGTTGGACTCGAGTTAAGCATGGGAAATTTATTCTTCATCGGTTGCCTCCCGGTTTAGTGGCAAGAGCCGAGTAAACCTCCACGACGAACGCCCCTAAGCTTCTCTCGCCCGGCAGCTCCGCGTTCACCGTCTCGTTTATCGAAACTGCTTTGTCCCCGGCTACTAAGAAGCTGCTCGAATCATTCAACGACTGGTATCCACCCGTCGCCGGCACGCGGGACAGAAACAACAGATACTTCTTCCCGACCTCAAGCAAGTTGTACTCGCTATCAAATGTCGTTGCGGTAATACCGTCCAACAGCACGCTGCCACCCGGGCGCGTGACAACGATGTTGTCACCAACGGTCAGACGACCAGACGAGTCATTTTTAAAAACGTCCTCTAGCGATAGGGTGTAGTCGGTAAAAATATACGTTCCTTTGCCGGTTATATGCGAGACTTTCCCCTTAACTGTCCCAATGACTACTGCATCCGCTCTGGTTACGAATTCCTGCACCGGGTCTTTTTCGTCTTGAGAGTCAGGAGACAATATTGCGTGACCGGGAAGAGTTATAATACTTACCTCTTCTTTACTCTTCGCCTCTACTCGTTGACGAACAAGCTCTTTGATGGTCTTACCTAATCCACCACGATCATCGTACAGCTTGGCATGTTCCCTTTGCTGTTCGGTCAACATACCGTCCTGCACAACGGTCGGCACTTCTTTGATTTTGTTGACGCTGTGCTCTGTTGGTTTTTCCGTTTGGCTGTAGCTCGTTACCGCTACTCCGATAAATAGAGCAATGACAATCACGCTGATTGTCGCAAGCATATTCATCCTGTTTTTCATATCAATAACCCCCTACTTTGTCGGTTTACTCCCAAAGCAAAGAACCGCTTGAGACTTGAACACTCGCGCGAGGTTGACGGAATTTGTTAGGATTGCGCCAACGCCAGATGATGGAAACTGCGACAACGCGGAACATATGCCGAAGATTAGGAGCTGTCAATTGAACAGTTTGTTAAATGAAAAATACAAAGCAGCAGTCATCTACGAAGACACGCGCGACATCCACACGCTGATGTAGGCCGACTAGGCTTTGGGCTTGAAAAAAGAGCAGCCGGCACACAAAACTTTGCTGCCCTACCGTCAGACCGAAGCGCGTGAGGCCATCGGGGCGGCTGACCGAGAGCATTTATTCCGTGCAACTC
The DNA here is from genome assembly GCA_050748185.1 of Pyrinomonadaceae bacterium. GTDB lineage: Bacteria > Acidobacteriota > Blastocatellia > Pyrinomonadales > Pyrinomonadaceae > JACCRA01. The sequence continues at coordinate 7,259 of JBOGOY010000008.1, read as the reverse complement.
CACCTCGAAAAATCCTTCGAGGATTGGGACCGCGCCCGCGCCACCCGCTGGGAGCACCCCAACGAATCCCGCGACGGCCGCGTCATCTTCCAAAACTTCCTGCGCGAAGCTCTCAAGCATGAGCCATAAAAAACCGCCCGAAGGTCTGCGACGACTTCCGGGCGGTAATGCTTGATAGCTTGCACTACTAAGATCAAGGGGCAGTCACAAGGAACACGTCCCACGCCCACCGTCCGACCTGTGCATCTCGCGCGTCTTTCACCTTCGCCCGATACTTGAACCGGTTGCCGTGTTCGTCAGTCCGCCTTGACTGCCGGTAATCCAGCTCGATCTTAGCCACCCCCAAACTCGGAAAGGTGTGCAACTCGCTCGGCTCTGAAATGCCGTTGTGATTCGTGTCTTGCCACAGGCGGAGTGCGGAAAAGATAGCGTCTCTTCGATTGATCGCTCCGTCGCCGTTACCGCCCTGCTCTGCCTTGTCAAACTCAGCCAACGCAAGGAAGCCATTCCTGAGTGCGCCCGGCGGCGGCACGGCTTGCGGCGCGGCGCTGCCAAATAACTCTCTGCCGTCGTCGATGGTGCCGTTGCCGTTGCGATCAAGCACCAGCCACGCATCATCACTGTTGGCCGATGTCCACGCAGTGCGAATGACTGTCCCGCTCCCGTCAGCGAAAGTGACGCCGCCCGGCGCGTCCGTCAGAGCAAACCCGTTGCCGAGCGTGTCAATCAGCACGGGCGTCCAGCAAATCCCTTGAAAATTACAATAGCTGCCGCCGTTATCGTAGCAAAGTTGGCACTCCGGCGGGACGCACATCCCGTCTTGCCCGATGAACCAGCCGGGCTGTGGACATTCACCGCCGGGCAACGGAGTCGGCTCTGGCGTCGGCGTTGGGGTTGGCGTCGGGGCATAAGTAGGATGTGACTGAACAGCATTTCGGTCACACGAAGGTATAGTGAGAGGTATATTATTTAACCTATCATTTACAAGAGTCCCTTCGTTCATCACACTGCGCCCAGCCGTCTCACTTGCAACCTCATTTAGCCCCATAGCATGACCGAGTTCGTGTAACATCAACTTCTCAAGAATAGTATCGAAACCCGGTTGATTGCGATCAACTCCTGCTCTCGGATTAGGGTCAAGCGTTATCGTCGCCGTATCTATGGTTCCGTCAGGATTAAGCGTCCTCGATATGAGTCCCGCAGCGTATGTTGTATTCCCACTTGGGTCCGTCCGGGGATTAGCCCCGTAATTGACGCTCATGAAGGACACAACCCCACCCGGGTTCGGTAGAAATTTTACGTTAGTGCCGTTTGCTTGATTTTCACTGGTCCATGTCTGCATCGCTCTTAATACTTGGTCTTTTTCGCTTTGTGGAATATTCGGGTTGATTGTGACATAGACTGTTGTACCCCGTGGGTAAGCGGACAGATCTGCCGGCGGACATTGAGCATAAGATGTGAAGCATGCTCCTAAAGATAGAAATAAAATCCAGCCTATGCGTATGCTCACGCGCCGAGAGTGAAGAGCGGATGAGAGGAGGTTCGGCATAATTATCTCCAAAGTCTAGCTACTTCTTCTCACAGCCATTAGCAGTAAGCGCGCGAATCTCATCCATGAAAGTCTTAGACTCTTTTAATTCGCCATGAAAAATTTCTTGCCGTGCGCCTTCTCCAAGCGGTGAGACGGTGTTTTCTTCGAGTTGGAAACTACCATTCCCGTAAGCCAAGTACGACCCCGTCTCCGGCACTAATCGCAAGAAAAGCAAATATCGCTTCCCAACTAACATTGGCTCGAAATCATCACGGCTAGCGCGGAATGTCCGCCCATTAAGTGTCACAGCCCCGCCATCACGAGTGACTGTAACGCTCTCGCTAATTGATAAAGGAGTCGAAGGGTTAGCCTTGAGAATCTCTTCGACTTTCATATCAAGGTCGGTAAAGATAAAGTTTTCAGCTTCAGTGAGGTGAGACGATTTATCATTGACGATTCCCACAACAACTACATCTGCGTTTCATAAAGCTGTTTGTAAGACAGATGGGTTAGAGTCAGCCCCGTTGACCTTAATTTGGTGTCCGCTACCCTCGACGATTTCAACATCCCCAGCATTACGGTCTGCCAGTTCACGCAGTTTCGGCCCGTTATGATGAAAAAGCTTACGGTGGCGATTTTGCTTTTCCGTTAAGACTCTCTCTTGAATAGGAGTAGGGTCTTCCTTGATTCTTTTCACATCCTGTTGGGAAGTTCCGATCAAAGATTTAGCAGCAGGCATTCGAGCTACTGCCAAAGCAATCAGACACACACCAATCAATCCCAGAACTGCGATATATCTTCTTACTTTCATCAATCCACTCCCTGACTAAAAGCTCTTGTGAGGGCAGCAAGGATACGCCATCTCATTCTAAATCTCAAAAGTTTGGTCTTTCAAATCACCGGCACGTTCTCCATCATCCGCTGCATCAGGACATCGACGGCCGATTTGAGATCATTCGTCTCGCGGAAGACTTGCAGTTGCTCGTCGGCGGACGTGCCGCGCTAACTCAGCGCCACGCGCGGGGAACACCCCAACAAATCGCGCGACGGTCAGATCATCTTCGAGAACTTCCTGCGCGAAGCCTTGAAGCATGAAGGGGACAGGTGAACAACGGCCAGCATAAAAAAGGCGGGGTTGAACTTATTGAGTTCACCCCGCCCTTACTGTTTTCGTCTTAGATTCTGCTTCAGACGATCGGCACGTTTTCCATCGTGCGGTGCATCAGCATGTCCACGACCGCTTTCAGATCGCCCGTCTCGTTGAAGACCCGCAACTGTTCGTCGGCCGAGGTGCCGCGCTCCATGATGGTGTAGATGTGCTGGACCTCTTGACGCGAGCCGAGATCGTCGAGCACGTCGTCCACGAAGACGAGCAGTTCGTGGATGAGGTCGCGCACGGGGACTTCCCGTTGCTTGCCGAAGTCGATCATTTTGCCGTCGAGGCCCCAGCGCACCGCGCGCCACTTGTTCTCCTGAATCAGCATCCGGCGGTAGAGGCGGAAGCCGAGGTTCTGCTCGATCAGGCGGTCGAGCTTGCAGACGATGGCTTGGAAGAGCGCGGCGATGGCGATCGTGTCGTCCACCCGCGTCGGGATGTCGCAGATGCGGAATTCGAGCGTCGGGAAGAATGGATGCGGGCGCACGTCCCACCAGATTTTTTTGCCGTTGTCGATGCAGCCAGTCTTGACAAGGAGATTGATGTAGCGCTCGAACGAGGAGTAAGAGTCGAAGTGATCGGGGATGTCTGTGCGCGGGAACTTCTTGAAAACTTCCGAGCGGTACGACTTCAACCCGGTGTTGATGCCGAGCCAGAAGGGCGAAGAGGTCGTCAGCGCCAGCACGTGCGGTAGGAAGTAGCGCGCGGCGTTCATGATGTGGATCGCGCGCTCACGATCGGCGATGCCGACGTGGACGTGCAGGCCGAAAATCAAAAGCGAACTCGCCACCATCTGCAACTCTTCGACGAGCAGTTGATAGCGGTGATCGTCGAAAATTTTCTGGTCCTGCCAGTGGGAGATCGGGTGGGTGGAGGCGGCGACGATCGCCAACCCCTTCTTGCGCGCCAGCGAAGAAATGATCGAGCGGAGATTGGTGATGTCGGTGCGGGCCTCTTGAATGTTCTGGCAGATGCCCGTCCCAACTTCGATCATCGATTGAATCATCTCGGGCTTGATCTGCTCGCCGAGCAGCATCGTGCCTTCTTCGAGGATTTCGGAGACGTGCGAGCGCAACTCGCGCGTCTGCGGGTCCACGATTTGAAACTCTTCCTCGATGCCGAGGGTATATTTTCCGAACAAGAGTGCTTTCGCGTCGGGTGTGTCGTTCGACATGGCTGTGCTCCAAATCTTCGGGAGACGAGGTTAGGTGTGTTAAGCGAGTGTGGTCGTAAAATCGAAAGCGTCGGAGGCGAGCGCCGCGCCGATCATCCGCCAGTCCGGGGTCAACTTGCCGATGGCCTCGACCCGCAAATGCCTGAACGCGCTCGCCGGCGAATACACCGGGCTGTGCAGATCAAAATGGACGGCCCACGATCGATGTGCGCCGCCGTTCTTTTTGTCAACGTAAAGGAAGTGGAGCACCGCCGCGACCCGCCCGCGCTCGTAAAAGCCGCCCGTCGTGTCGCAGTGGTTGGCGAAGAGCCGCGTGAAGTCCTTCCGCCGTTTGAGCGTCGAAAGGATGAACGGCCACGCCGCGAAGCTCATCCCGACCCCGCCCACGCCGTACACGTTTTCCACTCTCTCTACCACCGGCCACAACCCCAAGCGGGCCATGCGCCAGTAGATTTGGAATAAAGCCTGCTGCTTATCAACGCTGAGCGCGTCGAAGGCCGCATCGTCCGCCGGCGCGCCGTAGAGACCAGCGAGTCGCCCCGCGAGATCACGCCGCAGGTCCGCGCGAAGATTACGCCAGAGCAGTAGTAGTGGCCGCGGATCCGTCGTCTCTGTCATGCGTCGGGGGCGGAGAGGGCGCGCTCGACGAGTTGCCGATCCTTCTCCAACAGCCCGTGGAAGCGGACGCCGACGCCGCGGCCCGGGTTGCTGTAAACGACTTCGGCGTTAACGACGACATCGCCTTCCGCGAACGGCAACCGCAGCGTCAGCAAGCCCCCTTCGGGCAGTTCAGCCTGCGTGTTCAGATAGAGCCCGCCGGGGCTGATGTCTTTCGTGCTGGCGACGCCGGTAATATCCGCGCCGTCGAAGTACACGTCAACGATCAGCCGCGAGCGATCGTGCGCGCGCCTCTCGTCGAAGACTGTCTGGGGTTCGTCGCTCATCTGACTCGATCAGTTTCTTTCGCCCTATGCGGCCGCGATCACTTTTCACTGATGATGAAAGTCGGCACCATGCCGCCGCCCGAAGTGACGTTTGCCAGTTCGGTGAACGACAGGCGCGTGAAGGCGGAACCGACCTTGCCGTAAAAGAGCAACGGGTCGAGATCGACCAACTGCTCAGCGAACTCGATCGTGCCGTCGGGCTGGAGCGCCGGGAACATCTCGCGCGCCGTGCGAACGCGCTCCTGCACGAGGTAGTCGCCGTCGGCAAGCGCGTGACGCAAGGCTTCGTCCCAGCCGCCCTCGTCCGTGTTCCAGCCGATGTAGATGCCGTGCCCGCCATAGTCGTCGTTCGGCTTGAGGACCAGCCGGTCGCGCGTCTGCGCGACGAAATCGAGGAGATCGATCTGCTCGCCGTGATAGACGGTCTTCTCGGCGCGGACTTTGCGGGTCCACGGGACGTGCGCGCGGATCGCAGCCTGTTCATCCGGGCTGAACAGATGCGCGTAACGCTCGTCGGTCAGCACTGCGAAGAGAGCCTTTTTGTGAACCAGCTTCGAGCGGAAGCTGTTGACCATGCAGATCGCGCCGGCGCGGTAAGCTTCGAGCAGGGCCGGCTGTTCTTTGATGATCGGCAGATACTCGTTGACCAGCAGCCGTTTGTAAACGATGTCGATCTCGAAGTCGCCGCGGCGCAGGCGGCCACCGGAAAACTCTAGTTCATCCGGCGAACAGATAACCGTGGGATGCCCCTCGCCCTCGAAGAACTCGCGGAACAGTTCGAACTCCTTCTGCGTCGGCAGGTCTTTGAGATCGACGATGGCGATGCGCGGCGGATGTTCGGGCCGGCGGCCGAGGTATTCCTCGTAGGCGCGCAGCAACACGTCGAGCATCAGGCGACGCCCGTAGAACTGGCGCACGTTGTATTTTTCGGCGAAGCGTCGCATCACCGGGAGCGCCGAAAAAATCTCATAGGCGGCATCGGCGTAGGCGATGCCGGCGGGACTTTCCCCGTTCAGCTCGACGAAGCTATATGAGTCGTCAGTCAGGAACGAATCGAGACGGGAGGTTGGTGACACCTCCCCGTAGCCGGGATCGATGGCAACCAGTTCGCGCTCGATCTCCGTCAACCCGAGTTCGTTCAAGAGCGCGGGGTCGGCAACCGCCGCGTCCTTCACTTTTTGGATCGCGCCCCACACAGTCTCGCAGATGCGTGTGATGCGGGCGAAAGCATCCTCGGTAACGAAGTGTGGGCGCAGGTAGGGCGAGAGCCGTCGCCCGGCGAAAATCAACTTCGCTCGCTCCAATCCCTCGTCAAGCATCCGGCGCGACGCCTCGGACACCTCGGCGTCATCGAGCAGTTGGTGGTAGAACTCGACAGCTTCGTGCAGCATGGGCATCGAGTTATGGCCTCTGGAAATTTGGAAAACGAGAGCGAATCGGAGCGGGTAGCTTAACACATCTTCGGCGCGGGGCGGTCTGAAATGTTAGGAGATAGCAGAACGTTTGAGTTGAGGGTCAGGACCGCCTGCTAGAGCCGGGCGGGAGGTGAGGTTGCGAAGTGCGGGTTGCGAATTAAAGAACGAATCTGAGATTTCAAATTTGAAATTTGTCTTTCAATCCGCAATCGCCAATCCGCAATTCACTTGGCCGGGGCCGGACGTTGCAGCTTAACGGTCATCGCCTTCTGGTCTCTTTTCAGGCCGAGGGTTAGTTCAGTGGCGTCCGCGAAGAATGGATCCGAGATCAACAGGGAGGGCGAGAATGGACGCCCGTTAATCGTTTCGAGCAGGTCGCCGACGCGCAATCCTTCGGCGGTGACGCCCGCGGGGTGCACACCCACGACGAGCAACCCGGTGGGTTGCTTGTCCGGGCCAGTATTGACGCCGGGTACGGCGGCGGCGGCAGCCCCGACCCCGAGCAAAGGCACAGCTTCCACACCGAAGGGCAGCAGCAAGCGAACGGGGAGGCTCAGGCGTGAAGCCATCGCCAGCCCGATTCGCGCCTCGGCCTCCGACAGCCGCTCGCGCGCTTCGGCGGTGTGGATGAGAGATGCTCTGGCCGATTCCTGTACGTCGCGCAGACGCTTTTCTAAATCTGCCCTATGCTGCCGAACCACCAGCAGACGAGCCTTCGCTTCGTCAGTTTGCTGGCCGCCGCGCGGATCGCGCTCCAACCGGCGCTCCTCGGCGAGAGCTTGGTCGTAGTCGGTGCGGACTTGACGCGCCTCTTCGGCCGCGCGCCGCCCGGCTTCTTCGTGATGGCCGATTTCGTATGCCGCGCCACGGGCCTCTGCGCGGGCGGTTTCCTGAATAGGATTGAGCGCCTCGCTCAACCGGACTGACAGTTTGAGTTGTTCCCGCTGTGGCGCGCGCAACACGGTGAAGTTGGCAACTGCGTTGCCGCCCAGTTCTTTCAGCATCCAGGACATATCCTCGATGCCGCCCACTTCCTGAT